>DALYUA010000111.1:0-8771 GCA_031993245.1 Buttiauxella sp.
TGTTCGGTAAGCCCGGCAAAAATGCTGGGTACGGTGTACATGCGCTGGCGGCTGTGCATCACGGAAGTTTGCAACAGATCGAAAAAGCCGCGCATGGTCTGGAGCAGTACGATATTGTGCGACGCTTCAGCAATGGCCAGATGAAAACGCACGTCGGCCTGAGCGGCCAGGTCCGGGTCGTCGCTCTCTTTGAACTTCACGGTGGCGTCAAAGCAGGCGATAAGTTTTTCTTTATCGGCAGCCGTAGCGCGCATCGCCGCGTACCAGGCGGTGCTGGCCTCGATGGCGTGGCGAGCTTCCAGAATGTCGTAGCGGTAATCTGGATCGTTTTCGACCAGGGTTTTTAGCGGCTGTACGATGCGTTGCTCGGACCACGCCTGCACCTCATAACGCACGAAGGTGCCACCGCCGCGACGGCTAATCAGCACACCTTCGCTTATCAGTTTTTGTATCGCCTCGCGAATAGACGAGCGGGACACGCCCATTTCTGAGGCGAGCTGGCGTTCGGCGGGCAACCGCATGCCCGCCTCCAGTTTACGCTCGTTAATCAATTCTTTGACGCGCTCGGCCAGATGGTCGGCCAGGCGCGGTTGTGCTGTCATCATGGAATCATCCAGGTTAATACGTATGCCTGAAGTGTAGTTATCAGGCCCACCATGCAGGTGAAGATCAGGCTGTGTTTTACGGTAAAGCGGAACAGGTCTGATTCTTTACCGACCAGCCCGACAGCCGCACAGGCAATGGCGATGGACTGCGGAGAAATCATCTTCCCGGTGACGCCGCCCGTGGTATTCGCCGCCACCAGCAGCAGATCCGAGACGCCAATTTGCTGCGCGGTCGTTGCCTGTAGCGCTGCGAACAGCGCATTTGATGACGTATCGGAACCGGTCAGGAACACGCCCAGCCAGCCGAGGAACGGCGAGAAGAAGGTAAACGCGTGCCCGGTATGCGCCAGCGCCAGCGCAAGCGTGGCGGAAAGCCCGGAATAGTTAGAGATAAACGCGAACGCCAGCACCATGCCGATGGAGTAAATCGGCAGCGCCAGCTCTCTGAGCGTTTCACCAAAGGTTTCAATAGCGGCTTTCGGCTTCATGCGCAGATAAACGATGGAGATAAGCGCGGCAACCAGAATCGCGGTGCCGGTTGCGGAGAACCAGTCGAACTTGTACACCGCGGCGTAGGCCACGCTTTCTGCCACGACCGGCGGCATTTTGGCGACCATTTTGTCGAGGAACGGTACGGAAATATTAAATACCCAATCTGCCAGCGCGCCGCCTGGAGCAAAAAGGGCTTTAAACGGCGGCACGCTCCAGAGCGTCACGGTAGCGGTCAGGAAGATAAACGGCATCCAGGCGCGAACGATCTGGCCGGGCGTATAGTTTTTGCGGGCCAGAGTCTGGTCCGTCACTGACGCGCCAAGGTCGCCAAAGCGGAAGATACGCACCGGTTTCCACACGCGCAGGAAAGCGGTTAAACAGACCAGTGAAACCAGCGACGAGATAATGTCCGGCAGTTCCGGGCCGATGAAGTTGGAGCTAAGGAACTGGGCGATAGCAAACGAACCGCCAGCGACTATCACCGCCGGCCAGGTTTCTTTGATGCCGCGCCAGCCGTCCATAATGGCCATAATCCAGAACAGCACGATAATCGTCAGGAAAGGCAGCTGGCGGCCAACCATCTGGCCAATTTCAAAGCTATCCAGCCCTGTCACCTGGCCTGCCACAATAATCGGGATCCCCATCGCGCCAAAGGCGACCGGCGCGGTATTCACAATCAGGCAAAGCCCGGCGGCGTAAAGTGGATTAAAGCCCAGACCGACCAGCAGGGCGGCGGTAATGGCGACCGGCGCGCCAAATCCTGCGGCCCCTTCAAGGAATGCGCCAAAGGAAAAGCCAACGATCAGCATCTGCAGGCGCTGATCCGGCGTGATGGAGAGGATCGACGAGCGAATAATGTCGAACTGCCCGGTTTTCACCGAGATTTTGTAGACAAATACGGCCGCGATAATAATCCATGCAATCGGCCACAGGCCGTAGAAGAAGCCGTACACCACGGACGACAGCGCCCGGTCAACCGGCATACGGTAAAAGAATAATGCGACCAGCAGCGCCAGCCCGACCGTCAGCGTTGCGGCCAGGTAGCCTTTCATGCGCAGCTTAATCAACGCATAGAAAAAGAACAGAATAGGCAGGGCGGCAATCAGGCTGGACAGCCAGATATTACCTGCCGGGTCGTAAACTTGTTGCCAGGCTTGCATAGGGTGATCTCCGGAACGTGACGTGCTTATTATTTTGTTGCCAGATTGGTAGGACCAATATGGCTATGTAGGATAAATGATGGCTTATGGTTAACTGTGTGTTAACTCGAGGCAATATTTATGTTGGATTTTTTGCCATATTGCGCAAAGCGGTCACGTTTTCGGAAGTATTGGTAGGACCAATTTAGGGCTGAAGATACCCTCTCCCCAACGGGAGAGGGACAGGTTGAGGGAGGGCAATTATGACGGCTGTAACCGAAGCATCTTCCTGCGCCAGCGCGCAAAATCCACGACTACAAACAGCAGCAGGCTTATTCCCATCACCGGCAGGCAGTAGCCGAGCAGGGCGGCAATCAACAGCGAGCCTGCGCGCAAGGCAAGCGGTAATGCAAGCCAGGCTCCGCTTAGCGTGTGCGCAGGGTTGTTCGCAGAGGCCGCAGGGCGTCGCAACCACCACATCCGGTAACCAAGCACGATCATCGCGCATAAACCAAAGCCAAACGCCGCCAGCAGCAGCTGATTAGGCAGTCCAAACAGCACACCCATATGCGCGTCGATACCCCAGCGCGTGAGTCTGGCAATCAGCGGAAAATCGGCAAAACGAACCCGATCGATAACGGTAAAGTTGACCGGATCGACAGCCACCGCATCAACATGCGTAGGCCAGGCTCGATCGATTTCGGTTACCGTCCAGGCTTTATCTGCTGCCGAAGAAGGGCGGATTTCAAGCTTATTCGACTCAATTCCCACCGCGCGTGCCGCATGCAGTACGCGATCCCAGCTTTCATCTGCGGCGGCAGGCATCACCATTCCCGGCATCATGGCATGGTGTTCAGCGTGCGGATCGTGGTGCTGGTGGCCGGTTTGTGGAGTTAGCGCGGTGTTTACCTGGGGCGTCATCCAGCCCAGTTCGCTACGGAGCTTATCGATATTGCCGCCAGCCCACTGTGACCACGTAAGGCCCGTGGCGGAGAAGAACATCAGCCCGAGCAGCAAAAATGCCCCAAGCGTGATGTGCCAGTGCCGGGCTTTCGTTTGTGGGGTATGTCGCATCTTCAGCTTTCTCTTCGGGCGCGATGTTAACCAGAGCGCCACGCCGCCCAGGGCCGCCACCCACAGCCACGAAGCCGCCAGTTCGCTGTAAAGCCGCCCCGTGTCACCCAGCAGCAATCCGCGGTGAAACTGGTCGATCCATGTGCGCAGCGGCAGCACGCCGCTGGTGCCGTAGACGGTCATATCTCCCTTAACGGCCAGCGTGGAAGGAGAGATAAAAATCGCACGGGATTCGGATGCGCCAAGCGCAGGATCGACAAACTGTACGCGGGTAGTATCACCCGGCTGGGGAGCCGGGCGCACCGCATAAACACTGGCATCCTCGCCAATATATTTACGTGCGGCGGCTATTTGTTGGGCAAGCGATTTTTGCGGGCCGTCCGCTTCGGCATGTAAGGCTTCATGATAAAGCGCGTTCTCAATCTGAGGCGTCAGTACATACAGCGTGCCGGTGAGAGCAGCAATAAAAATAAACGGGCCAACGAACAGGCCGATGTAAAAGTGCAGGCGACGCAAAAGCGTCAGCAGCGCGCCACGACTGGCGAGCTGAGAGTGTTGGGAAGACATAGTTATCCTGTGGCATAGCCATTACGTTAAATAAGGAAATGTTTTAACGAAACAGGACGACAGGCGGCGCGCGCGGCTGGGCTTTAGCGTCATCATGCTGAGCCAGCAGCGGTGCGATAACCGCAGGCGGCGGGGCGCGGGTAATACGCCACGCCAGCCAGATGAAAGGAATAAACAGCCAGACGATAAGGGGAACATGAAGCAAAAGCTGACAATATCCGCAGGCGATATCATCCATCAATGACCCACCCGCGCCCGGCAGCAAATGGGAAGCGGCGGGCATCTCCATCGATCCCATGTCCATCATCATGTGGTGTTCAGCATGATTGTTTATCTCCGCCGCACGCCTGTGCTCCAGCGATTTTGAAATCACCGGGGCGATAAAAAGCATCAGCATCGCCAGGAGCGCGATCGCCGAAGGCCATCTATGGCGAGAGAAGGAGAAGAGTGAGAACAATCGGGCTATCCGCCGTAGGAATGAACTGTTGCCCGATTGTACCCTGGTGGAAATGAATTGTTAAAAGTAACTCACCTTGTCAGGCCCTGAGCGTCGCCATATCGATGACAAAGCGGTACTTCACATCGCTTTTCAGCATGCGTTCATAAGCCTCATTGATATTCTTGATGTCGATCATCTCGATGTCGGACACGATGCCGTGTTTGCCACAGAAATCCAGCATCTCCTGGGTTTCTTTAATGCCACCGATAGCGGACCCGGCGACCGAACGACGACCAAGGATCAGCGGCAGCGTGCTGAGCGGAGGCTCAATGTCGCCGAGAAGCCCAACGTAGACCAGCGTGCCGTCCAGGTTCAGCGTCGGCATGTAAGGGTTGATGTCGTGGACATAAGGAACCGTGTCGATGATCAGATCGAACTGATTCTTCACGCCCGCCATCTGGGCGTCATCGGTAGAAAGTACAACATGATGCGCCCCTAGGCGGCGGGCATCCGCCTCTTTGCTGGCAGAGCGAGTAAAGAGCGTTACCTCCGCGCCCAGCGCGTTGGCAAGTTTCAGCGCCATATGGCCCAAGCCGCCCAGCCCGATAACCGCAACTTTACTACCCTTACCGACGTTCCAGTGGCGCAGCGGCGACCAGGTAGTAATTCCGGCACAGAGCAGCGGAGCGGCACCTTTGAGGTCGAGCCCGTCCGGCATTTTCAGGACAAAATCTTCAGAGGCCACAATCGCCTGCGAATAACCGCCGTAGGTAGGCTGATGGTCGTGACGGTCAGTGCCGTTATAGGTTTGCACGTTGCCCGCTTCGCAATACTGCTCCAGCCCCTCTTTGCATGGATGGCAAACGCGACAGGAATCCACCATACAGCCAATCCCGGCGTAGTCGCCCGGCTTGAATCTGGTGACGTTGCTGCCAACTGACGCAACGCGTCCGATGACCTCGTGGCCCGGCACCAGCGGATAAGTGCTAAATCCCCAGTCGTTGCGCGCCTGATGAAGATCTGAGTGGCACACACCGCAGTACATCACTTCCAGCACCACGTCGTCCGGGCGCGGGTCGCGGCGCATAAACTCAAACGGGGCCAGTGGAACCTGCGCGCTTTGCGCTGCATAGCCGAGCACCTTCATCGACATTTTATTGCTCCCGTATCATGTACTGGTCATCGGTAACGTGTTCCATCCACTCAACCGGGCTACCGTTCAGGGATTCGGCAATGGCGATATGGGTCATTGCGTTGTCAGGCGTGGCGCCGTGCCAGTGCTTAACGCCCTCCGGGATCCAGACAATATCGCCCTGGTTTATCTCTTTTACCGGGCAGCCCCACTCCTGCATCCAGCCGTGTCCCTGAGTAACAATCAGCGTCTGGCCGAGCGGATGAGTATGCCAGGCCGTGCGTGCGCCGGGTTCAAAGGTGATAGCGGCGCCGCCAACGCGGGCAGGCGCTATGGACTGGAAAGGCGCATCAATGCGCACCCGACCGGTAAAGTAGTTTTCCGGACCTGTCTGTGAAGGCTGAGAGCCCGCCGGGGTAATTTTCAGTTTTTCTTCCACGTTTTCCTCCATTTCGGCATACGCTGCCGGGGTAAATAGGGTCAACACAAAGGTTGAAGCTGTCATTCATTTCATCGTCTCGTTCCCTGAGAGGGCCGCATTCGTGCGGCGTCAGAGCTGAACGTAACCACAAATCGTGGGACAACATGACTGAAGTATAGGAAACAAGTCCCGGAAACGATGCTGCGGTTGCGTAGCGGTAAGACCAGAAACTTCAGGCGGAGGCGCTGCGATTCAGGGGATCAGGTATTTGTGGCGATTGCTTGCGGATAAATACGGTTACTCGCCAGTTTATATTGCGGGTTCATCACTCTGTGGAATAACTGCCCACGGACAAATCGCGGAGCGCGAAAAACAGCCGCCCTATAATCAGCATGTTCGAAGAACAACTGACAAGCGTTTTTAACGTTGGCTGAGACGGCATCGCATGCAGCAATGCCGTATTTAATGCTTTGCAATGCTGACACCTGAATTTGCAGATGTGACAGGGCAATAATCCGCCTCGCAAAATGATTTTCTGCAATGAAAACGTTGCATGATTTGAGTGTTGGTTATCAAACCCTAATTTTAACGCCTAAGCTAACTCTTTGATTTTTAATATATGAATAGGAAGGGTGAAAATTAGGGTTTCAAAAGATTAAATAAGACTTAGGCATTGTTAATCAATGCGTTATCGGTATATTGTTCCTGTTCACTGCCGTACAGGCAGCTTAGAAGTTTTTCCGCCTCGCTGGTTTTTCTATCCTAATGTTCACTGCCGTACAGGCAGCTTAGAAGAATCTTCGCCAGATACAGATCTAAGCCGATGCGTTCACTGCCGTACAGGCAGCTTAGAAGAGTATCAGTTTTAGGGGATTTCGATTTCTGGGGTTCACTGCCGTACAGGCAGCTTAGAAGTTCACACAAAGAACAGATCTGCACGTTAGGTGGTTCACTGCCGTACAGGCAGCTTAGAAGACAAAGAGAACGGCGATGGCGGCGGCACCACAGTTCACTGCCGTACAGGCAGCTTAGAAGCAATACGAAAACGCTTTGCTTTTTTTGCCATGGTTCACTGCCGTACAGGCAGCTTAGAAGCGGTTCATGGCCGGAGGCGCGGGAGAAAACGCGTTCACTGCCGCACAGGCAGCTTAGAAGTCCCGGATCATGGCTGCACGGCGGCCACCCTTGTTCACTGCCGCACAGGCAGCTTAGAAGATCATCAAAAATTTTCTTCAGCGAAAAACCACGTTCACTGCCGCACAGGCAGCTTAGAAGCTTTTCTGGTGCTTTGGCTGCTTACAGGCTGTGTTCACTGCCGCACAGGCAGCTTAGAAGTCCGCGGTGCCGCCAGCAGCGCGAACTGCCGGGTTCACTGCCGCACAGGCAGCTTAGAAGCAGAGGCAATAATTTATTCGTGGTCTTAATTAGTTCACTGCCGCACAGGCAGCTTAGAAGCTCATGACCAAGTTGTCGCTGCGGGAAGATGTGTTCACTGCCGCACAGGCAGCTTAGAAGTCTTCGGGGTTATAGTTAGCCTCGCCATGCAGGTTCACTGCCGTACAGGCAGCTTAGAAGCAGCCGCGTCTGACTGGCGATGTACTTCTGCAGTTCACTGCCGTACAGGCAGCTTAGAAATTCCGGTTGCGTGGCGGGAGCAAGTGCGCGGCGTTCACTGCCGCGCAGACAGCCTAAAAACATACCCATCTTGTTTGAAAGAGCTTTGCCAATTCAAGCCAAAAACGAACTCATCACCCCGGCATACTTTCTTGCAGGAGAATAATGTCTATAAATGGGCAGAGAAAATTCTCTGCTAACCCACTGCCAGGCAGCAATATCGTAAAGTATTTTTAAGATATTTACGTTTAGGTCTAAGGTTGCAGCTCAATCTCTGACACGGCATGATATGCCCTGTTTAAAAGGAGATTGCATGAAAGAGTTGGCTTCATTTTTGAATGGTTTCGGGATTGTCATTAATCAGACAACCTCGCTAATTATCATTTTAAGTATTATTTTTATATTTTCACTTATCGTACATTTTATTCTACACGGTATAGTGCTGCGCGCGTTTGAGAAAAGGGCAAAGTCCAGTCAGCATTTGTGGCTGCAAATCATCACCGAGAATAAGCTTTTTCAAAGGCTTGCTTTAACGCTGCAGGGCATTATCGTCAATATTCAGGCGGTGTTGTGGCTACATAAAGGCTCCGATATAAGCACCATCCTGATTATTGGCGCACAGCTTTGGATTATGCTGTACTCGCTGTTATCTTTATTTTCAATGCTCGATGTTGTCTATAAACTTTCGCAGAAGCTTACCTTCGCATCTAATATTCCTTTGAAAGGTATTTTTCAAGGCGTTAAATTAATCAGTGCGATTGTGATCGGTATTATGATGATCTCCCGTATCATCGGTCAGTCGCCGACCATACTTATCAGTGGCCTCGGCGCGATGGCTGCGGTACTCATGCTGGTGTTTAAAGATCCGATTCTTGGCCTGGTCGCCGGTATTCAGCTTTCTGCTAACCGCATGTTAAAGCTTGGCGACTGGCTTGAAATGCCAAAGTTCGGCGCCGACGGCGCAGTAACAGATATTGGCCTGACTACGGTGAAAGTGCGCAACTGGGATAATACCATCACCACCATCCCTACCTACGCGCTGGTCTCTGACGCATTCAAAAACTGGAGCGGAATGTCGCAGTCTGGCGGCCGTCGCATCAAGCGTAGTATCAATATCGATACTACCAGTATTCATTTTCTGTCATCGGAGGAGCAGCAGCGTCTGATCAACGCGAAGCTATTGAAGCCGTATATAGATTCCCGCAGCAAAGAAATTGAAGAATATAACCGTATGCACAACAGCGATAGCGTATCGGTGCTTAATGCTCGTTGCATGACTATTGTCGGT
>DALYUA010000112.1:0-8761 GCA_031993245.1 Buttiauxella sp.
ATCGGGATTTCGTGGAAGTTTGGCCCGCCGAGGCGGCTGATTTGCGTATCCGTATAGGAGAACAGACGCCCCTGCAACAGCGGATCGTTACTGAAATCCAGGCCGGGAACGATATGGCCCGGGTGGAATGCGGCTTGTTCATTCTCAGCGAAGAAGTTATCCGGGTTACGGTTAAGGGTCATTTTACCGACCAGCTGTACCGGAACCAGCTCTTCAGGGATCAGTTTCGTCGGGTCGAGGAGATCGAAATCATATTTGAATTCGTCTTCTTCCGGGATCAATTGCAGACCCAGCTCGTATTCCGGAAAATCCCCGGCTTCGATGGATTCCCACAGATCGCGACGGTGAAAATCCGGGTCGCGGCCGGTGAGTTTTTGTGATTCATCCCACAGCAGCGAGGCTTTACCGGCTACAGGTTTCCAGTGGAAACGGACAAAAGTAGCTTTTCCCTCGGCGTTAATCATACGAAAGGTATGAATGCCAAAGCCTTCCATGGTGCGATAGCTGCGGGGAATGCCTCGATCGGACATGGCCCACATGATGTTATGCAAAGTTTCCGGCTGCAGCGAGACGTAATCCCATAAGGTGTCATGTGCGCTTTGCCCTTGAGGAATAGCCCAGTGCGGCTCTGGTTTTACGGCGTGGACAAAGTCAGGAAATTTATGCGCATCCTGAATGAAAAAGATCGGCGTGTTGTTGCCGACTAAATCGAAAATACCTTCTTCGGTGTAAAACTTAGTGGCGAAACCACGGATGTCGCGCACCGTATCAGCCGAACCTGCGCCGCCCTGAACCGTTGAGAATCGCACATAAACAGGCGTGATTTTGTCCGGATCGGAGAGAAAATCTGCTTTAGTTATGTCTGATAAATTTTTATAAGGCTGGAAGAAGCCGTGAGCGGCAGAACCGCGGGCATGAACGATACGCTCGGGAATACGTTCATGGTCAAAATGAGTGATTTTTTCACGCAGGATAAAATCTTCCAGCAGCGTCGGCCCACGAGTACCGGCACGCAGAGAGTTTTGATCGTCGGCGATGCGCACGCCCTGGTTGGTGGTCAGGGGGACGTTTTCACCGTCTTTACGATGACTGTCGAGAGATTTCAGTTTTTCATTCGAGGTGTCCGGGCTTTTAAAGCTGCCTGCAGCGGTAGGTTGCGCTCCTGGCGGCGTCGGCTCCTGAGTTGGTCGGTGAGAGCCGTCTTCCGGGGCAAGCGAATCCATACCAGGTTTGGATTCACTGGCATCATGAATCGGTGCGCTGTGACTAAGTGGTTGTTTATCTTGCGTCGACATTGAACTCGTCTCCTGTTTTCACGGCTGTTTAACCAGGTCGTTATGAGAATAAAACCCCTCTAACTATAGAACAACGTGATAACTCTGCCGTTTCTGGAGGCGACGAGCGTTAAGCGATCCGTTATTATAGCAATGTTGTTTATTAATCCTTCTTCGAATGCCATTGCCTATGAAACCACTGCGCCAGCCTAATACACGACCCGTTATAACCTATCAACCACGCGTTGAACCTGCGCCGCCGTCGCATGCCTGGCGGGTAGAAGGATTCAACGATGTATGGTTGCTGAGAAATAAATATGTGGCTTTTGTGCTGGTGGGAGACGCGTTCCGCCAGTCTCCGCCTTTTACGTTGCCGGAGGCTGCGCAGCGATGGGCGACACAGGTTCGTCAGGAAACTGAAATATAAAAAAGGCCGCAAATTTGCGGCCTGAGAATGTTGATAAAGTTCTTCATGGTTAAAAGTTACTTTGCGAATTAGTTTAAAAAACAAAGTATTATAATTTCTGGTTTACCCCAACTCTCTGAAAACCACGCTTTTCGGGGAGTTGTCATCAAACTGAGGCCGCAAAATTTGCGGCCTTTTGCTGTTCAGTTATTTTTAGCGATGAGCGAGTTCGGTCTCTTCGTCGCTGTTCAGAATCTCTTTATCGGTCTGTTTCATTAACTGGCTGGTAATAGTCCCGGCAGTCATAGAGCCGCTCACGTTCAGCGCGGTACGGCCCATATCAATTAATGGTTCAACCGAAATTAGCAGGGCGACCAGAGTAACTGGCAGGCCCATAGCTGGCAGCACAATCAGCGCGGCAAACGTTGCGCCACCACCTACGCCAGCAACGCCGGCGGAACTGACGGTGACGATACCAACCAGGGTGGCAATCCACAGCGGATCGAGCGGGTTAATGCCCACCGTTGGCGCAACCAGTACCGCCAGCATCGCGGGATAGAGACCTGCGCAACCGTTCTGACCAATAGTGGCACCGAAGGAGGCGGCAAAGCTTGCGATAGATTCCGGCACGCCCAGACGACGGGTTTGCGCTTCCACGTTCAGTGGAATGCTTGCAGCGCTGGAGCGGCTGGTGAAAGCAAAGGTCAGCACCGGCCATACTTTGCGGAAGTATTTCAGCGGGCTTACGCCGTTAACGGTAAGCAGCAGGGCATGAACACCGAACATGATGGCCAGACCCAGATAAGAGGCGACCACGAAGCTGCCCAGCTTAATGATGTCCTGTAGGTTGGAGCTCGCCACGACCTTGGTCATCAGCGCCAGCACCCCGTAAGGCGTCAGCTGCATAACCAGACGGACCAGCTTCATTACCCAGCTCTGCAGCGTGTCGATAGCAACCAGAACGCGCTCGCCTTTAGGCGCATCGTCCTTAAGCAGTTTCAACGCGGCAACGCCCAGGAAAGCGGCGAAGATAACTACGCTGATGATTGACGTTGGATTAGCGCCGGTCAGGTCGGCAAACGGATTTTTCGGTACGAAGGAAAGGATAAGCTGCGGTACGGAGAGATCCGCAACTTTGCCTGCGTAATTGGTTTCAATGGCGCTCAGGCGTGCGGTTTCCGCTGTGCCTTGTACCAGCCCTTCGGCGGTCAAACCAAACAGATTGGTGACCAGCACGCCGACCAGCGCCGCAATCAGCGTGGTGAACAGCAGAGTGCCAATGGTCAGGAAACTGATTTTACCCAGCGAAGAAGCATTGTGCAGTTTTGCCACAGCGCTAAGAATGGAAACGAACACCAGCGGCATAACGATCATCTGCAGCAGTTGTACATAGCCGTTACCCACCACGTTAAACCACTGGATCGAATCCTTCAGTACCTGGCTGTTTGCGCCATAGATAGCGTGCAGGGCGACACCAAATACTACGCCGACCACAAGGCCGAGCAGCACTTTCTTCGCCAGACTCCACTGTTTATGGCGGGTTTGCGCCAGCAACAGTAACAGAATAACGAACACAATAACGTTCGCTATAAGTGGAAAATTCATCCCGTATCTCCTGATATTTTGTAAGCCGATGGTTTAAGCCCACCTTTATGCTGCAAAGCCTACCAGATGAGACGCCGCTCACTTATATTCAAAAGGAATTGATTATTACGAAATGAACTAATTCGTTTAGTTATTCTTCCATGTGGTGATTTAAAACGCTGTTAAAGGTGGTTTGCAGAGAATTAATCATCTGTGACGACCAGCGCACTGCACTATTTCCGGGCAAACCCTGCGGCATCCATACCGCGAAGCCGAACAGCGCCATACACAGGAACCTCTCCAGCTGGTTGCCTTTTTGGGGCCTGACAATAGGGAAACGAAAACGCCAGCGGCAGGGCCACAGCAGCGGCACGCCCGCAGGCGTTAGCATATCGGCGAGAATGTGGCTCAGGTAGCCCAGCACCATACCCTGCAAAGCATCTGCGGGAATGACCCAGCTTTCCGGCACCTTAAGATAGAAAAGGGCAAGGCCGACAAACACGGCGAGCAGGCTATGGGTAAAGCCCCGGTGGCCGCAGGCGCGGGCAATAGGTTTAGACAGCCAGGGTAAGCGCTGGCCCAGAAACGACTTCGGGTGATCGATATCCGGCAGCAGACAGGTCAAAATTGCAGACGGCACAATGTGCCACCAGTCACCCTGCGCCAGCACAGGAGTGAGTTCGGCGTTTTTAGCAAATACTGCACAGGCTATAGAAAAAAGCAGGTGGCCTTCCGCCGTCATGATACTACCTGGGTGAGAGCTGTCGATTCATCCAGTATAGGGATTTTATACAGTAGACGGAAGAGGTGACGCTGTAACATTTTATCACCGCCAGGCGAGCGCGGCGGCGATATGCTTTAGCGCGCGAGCCATCCGCCATCAACGGCTATCGTATAACCGTTAATATAATCGGAAGCGCCCGCCGCAAGGAACACGGCCGCACCCTGAAGATCCTCTGGTTTTCCCCAGCGGCCTGCGGGTATACGGTCGAGTATTTCCTTACTCCGCGCTTCGTCGTCACGCAGTTGTTGGGTGTTATCGGTTGCCATATATCCCGGTGCAATAGCGTTAACGTTAATATTGTACTGTGCCCATTCGTTAGCCAGTAAACGCGTGACGCCCAATACCGCGCTTTTCGAAGCGGTATAAGAGGGGACGCGGATCCCGCCCTGGAACGAAAGCATCGAGGCAATGTTAATAATCTTGCCGCCGCTGCCTTGCTTAATGAACTGCTTTGCCACGGCCTGTGAGAGGAAGAATACGGATTTGATATTCAGATTCATCACCTCATCCCAGTTCTTTTCGCTGAACTCAAGAGCATCTTCACGGCGGATGGTCCCGGCGTTGTTCACCAGGATATCGATTCTTCCCATGCGCGCCACCACTTCTTCGACGAGGCCGGGAATAACGTCGGGCTGGCTCAGATCCGCCTGAATTGCGGTGAAACGGCGGCCAAGCGCCTGAACTTTTTCAGCGGTGTCGTGTGGAATTTTGCGGTTTACGCCGATGATATCGCACCCGGCCTCGGCAAGGCCGAGCGTCATTCCCTGGCCAAGCCCAGTGTCACAACCGGTGACCAGAGCAACTTTGCCCTGCAAATTAAAAGCGTCGAGAATCATAGCTACCCCGTGAACTTGAAGAGCGCCGTAGCGCGTGTCCCCTTAGGATAGGTAGGAGAGAGCGGAATTACAAATTCATTTGAAATAGCGTTTCAATAATTAGAGGGGAACGAGGTTTTAGCCAAAGGGCGGAACGGCCCGCCCTTAAAATCAGCAAGCCAGGTCGCTTGCTGAAAGTGCCAGCAAAGAATCAAGCTTCACATTGGCCAGACACCAGCGGGGATCGCTGCTGTTTTCTTCAGCAGGCACCACGACAGAACGCATACGAGCGGCCTTAGTGGCAATCATGCCGTTGACCGAGTCTTCGAGCGTGACGCACGACAGAGGATCGACGCCCAGCTTTGCGGCGGCATCAAGATATACCTGTGGATGAGGCTTGCTATAAGACAGATGTTCCGCAGAAGCGATGGCATCAAACTGTTCGCGCAAATCAAACATTTCCAGCACGCGCTCAAGCATATGCAAAGGGGACGCGGATGCCAGCCCAACTTTAAGCCCCTGAGCTTTACAAAGCGCTATGGCTTCGCGCACGCCCGGCAGTAACGGACGGCGTTCCTCAATCAGACCGATGGCACGTGTAATAATACGCTGGGTAACTTCTTCGCGCGTTGGGCCGTTCCATGGCTGCTGGGCAAACCATAATTCAACTACCAGATCGATACGCAGGCCGAGCGTATCGGGTAGCTCGTTGCGACGGGTGATGTCTACACCAATACTGGCCATTACCTCCAGCTCCGCTTCATCCCATAACGGTTCGGAATCAATCAGTAAACCATCCATATCAAAAATCGCAGCTAAAATCTGGCGCGTGTCGGCCATATCAGGACTCCTGTCAGCGTTCAATTTAAAAAGATGCCTTTATGAATAGCGGGAAAAGCCGCCGGTTGCCACCGCTTTTATGAATTTCGTCCGCAAGGCTCAGGCGAAAAGCGATGAGACGAGGTAAACTTTGAGCGAGTAAGTTACGTCTTAACCAAGGGGAAAGAATGACGTATCAACAAGCTGGACGCATTGCTGTGCTTAAACGCGTACTCGGCTGGGTGATTTTCATCCCGGCTGTGATTTCAACGTTAATTTCCATTCTGAAATTTATGTATCAACACAGCGAGAAGCAACCGGGCATCAATGCCGTCATGCTGGATTTCTCGCACGTGATGATTGAGATGATGCGTTTTAATACGCCATTCCTTAATTTCTTCTGGTACAACTCGCCGCAGCCGGATTTTCACCAGCAGCCAAACGTACTGTTCTGGGTAATCTATGCGCTGATTTTTGTCGGCCTGGCGTTACAGGCATCAGGCGCGCGCATGAGCCGCCAGGCAAAATTCCTGCGTGAAGGGGTTGAGGATCAATTGATTCTGGAGCAGGCGAAAGGGCCGGAAGGACTAAACAAAGCACAGCTTGATAGTAAAATTGTGGTGCCGCGCCATACGATTTTGCTGCAAATTTTCCCGCTTTATGTTCTGCCGGTGATTGTGATTATTGCAGGCTACTTCTTTTTCTCGCTGCTTGGCTTTATCTGACAAAAAGCCACTCCTGTCCGGGAGTGGCAATCAATTCATCCGACTTATGCTGCCAGTACACGCTCCAGCGCTTTTTGCGCGGTAACCAGATGCTGGCCGCCAAACAGAATGGCGCGGTTTAACAGCGTGTAAAGTTGATAGATGGGCTGACGATCCAGAAAACCTGCGGGAAGGGGGGAAACCGACTGGTAGCCGTCATAAATTTGTGGAGGCTGATCCTTATGCAATGGCAACATGGCCAGGTCGCACTCCCTGTCGCCCCAGTAGCAGGCGGGATCGTAAATAAACGGCCCGTCTGGCCCCAGTGCGCAGTTCCCCGACCATAAATCTCCGTGCAACAGTGAAGGCTGCGGCTGGTGAGAGGCAAGAGAGCGATGAACAAAGTCGACAATCATGTCGATATCCCCCAGTTGAATCCCTTTTTCCGCCGCCATTTCAAGCTGCCAGCCGATGCGCTGTTCGGCAAAAAATGTTGACCAGCGACGTTGCCAGGCGTTGGGCTGAGGCGTGGTGGAAAGATCGTTATCAAAATCGAGCCCAAACTGGGGCTGATCGCTCCATTCGTGCAGACGCGCTAGCTGCTGCCCAAGCAGGAAAGCGTTGTGGGCATCGAGCGGTTTAGCAGGCAGGTATTCAAGTAAGAGGAAGCTATAATCCCGGTCGCTGCCTACCGCCCAAACTTTGGGCACCCGCACGGTATTGCTGCGCGACAGAAGTTCAAGCTGATCGGCTTCTGCGGTAAAACATGGCAGCAGCTCCCTAGCGTCGCTTTTGACAAATATTTCATGACCAGCATAGCGCAGCCGCCACGCCGCGTGGATCTCCCCGCCGGGAAGTTCGATGCGTTGTTCAACTTCAGCCTCTCCCAACTGCTCGCTTAACAGACGACTGATGGCTTGCCACATGATATTTCTCCCCAGTGCTCTGGTAGATCATTAGCTTGCACTTATAACCGGGTGAAAACCTGGAACCAACGCACATCCCGGTCAGGAACTGGACTGAATTGTCACTCCTGTGACTTTTTCCACTTCTCCCAGCTCGTTACTGTAACCTCAGGCTCGGTGCCAAGGGCGACATATCCAAGCCCTTTTGCCAGTTCCGCAACTTCCTGCTCGCTCAGAGTGCTCACCAGACCAAAAGTATTTGTGCCCAGCTCGTGAACTTTGCCCTCGTCGTCGCTCATCGTGAGCAGAAAACCACCTCGGGTCAGGTGGTTATTGAGTTCATTGATGTCGGTCAGGCTCTCTTCTTTATATTTCACGGTGATGACATAGCGCACAATGTCTCCATTACTCATGGTTCACCTCGTTGTTATGCCAAAGGTTTTATCATAGTTCATCTGCGGGAAATGGCGACTTTTAGCGTGACGGGCGGTCGGCTGAAGTATGGCCCCCGTGAACGGGGGCAGAAATTAACTGCGCAGATAATCATAAATCTTTTGCGTGTTCTCCCGTGAACACAGGCGGGTACCCTGATCCAGCGTCGCGGCGCTACCGGCGGCGACGCCAAATCGCACCATATCCAACAGAGGTGCGTTTTCGGCAAGTTTTAAGGTCATGGCGCCGACCATGCTGTCACCAGCGCCTACGGTACTTTGGCTTTTAACCGGAGGAGGAACAACCTGTACGCAGCCGCTGGCGTCAACGCCTAAAGCGCCCTGCGGGCCGAGAGAGACAACGACACGGTGCGCTTTTCCGCTTTCCACAATTTCTTGCGCAGCTTTGCGCACGTCGTCAGGTTGAGTGAGATCGCGCTCCACCAGCGCGCTGAGTTCTTTCTGGTTCGGTTTGATCAATTCGATATTGCCGATTTCAAGGGTTGCTTTTAACGCTTCACCAGAACTGTCTATGATGCAACGGATGCCGGCTTTTTGTGCGGCTTTCACCAGCGAACAAAGCTTTGAGACCTCAATGCCGGGTGGAAGGCTGCCGCTGATAACTAAAATGGAACCTGACTCAATGGCCAGCACTTTTTCTTCGAGACGGCGGAATTCATCATCGGTGAGCGTGGCGCCTGGCATCACAAAACGGTACTGCTCACCGGTAGACTCCGTATGCACATGCAGGTTTTGGCGCGTCCAGTCGTGGGATTCTACTGTATCTACCGCAACTTTTTCATCAAGCAGCAGGGCGGAAAGATGTTCACCCGTAGCACCGCCAGCTGGAAAAATAGCTATGGCTTTACCTCCTAAATGTGAAATAGCCCGTGCAACGTTAATTCCGCCCCCGCCGGGTTCGAATACCGGGGCGGTGCAGCGTAATTTACCTTCGGGATAAATCTGCGGGGTTAGCGTGGCGCTATCGAGAGAGGGAGCAAGGGTTAACGTATAGATGCTAGTCATGAATCCTCCTTTC
>DALYUA010000113.1:0-8733 GCA_031993245.1 Buttiauxella sp.
GCCTGCGTCACGATCTCCTCGTAATTCTCCGGCATCTTCTCGTACGGCGTTTCTCTGGCCGTTGGCTTGTCCGATTTCAGCGCTTTTAGCGCCGTTTTAATCGAGAACAGACCCAGCACCACAACGACCACCATAAAGAAGATGGTCAGCCCGGCGTCCAGACGGTTATTAAATACCAGCTGCGAGAGCTGCGACCGGGTGTACTGCGCCGGAATATTGCCGCTGTCGATCATTGCCTGGAACTTGTTAGCCACGGCCAGGAAGCCCACTTTCGCATCCGGGCTAAAGGATTTCTGCCAGCCCGCCGCCAGGGTACAAATCAGCAGCCATGCCGTTGGCACCAGCGCCACCCAGGCGTATTTCTGCTTTTTCATTTTGAACAGGACAACGGCACAGAGCATCAGCGCCATCCCCGCCAGCATCTGGTTGGCGATGCCGAACAGCGGCCACAGGGTGTTAATCCCACCGAGCGGGTCAACCACGCCCTGGTGCAGGAAGTAACCCCACGCCAGCACGCACAGCGCCGTAGCCAGTAAGTTCGCTGGCAGAGAGTCGGTTTTCTTAAGACCCGGAGAGATAACGCCCAGCAGATCCTGCAGCATAAAGCGCGCCGCACGCGTTCCCGCATCTACCGCCGTGAGGATAAACAGCGCCTCGAACAGAATGGCGAAGTGATACCAGAACGAGACGTCCATCAGGCCGCCCAGCGCGCCGTGCAGGATGTAAGCCATACCAACGGCCAGGGTCGGTGCGCCGCCGGCACGTGAAATAATGCTCTGCTCACCCACTTCGTTAGCGATGTTAGTCAGCGTGTCGGGGGTGATATGGAAGCCCCAGCTGCTCACCACGCTTGCTGCAGAAGCCACCACGTCCGTCGCCCCGGCAGGTGCCAGCACCGCCAGCGGGCTGTTCATAGCAAAGTAGACGCCCGGGTCGATAACGCAGGCCGCGACCAGCGCCATGATCGCCACAAACGACTCCATCAGCATGCCGCCATAGCCGATAAAGCAGGCCTGGTTTTCGTTAGCCAGCATTTTTGGCGTAGTGCCGGAAGCGATAAGCGCGTGGAAGCCTGATACCGCGCCACAGGCGATAGTGATAAACAGGAACGGGAAGAGATCGCCGGTCCATACCGGGCCGGTGCCATCGATAAATTTGGTCAGCGACGGCATTTGCAGCGTTGGACGCATAATCAGAATACCGATCGCCAGCCCGATAATCGTGCCGATTTTCAGGAAGGTGGAGAGGTAGTCACGCGGCGCCAGCAGCAGCCACACGGGCAGTACCGCCGCCACAAAGCCGTAGCCCACCAGAATCCACGTCAGCTGCACGCCGGTATAGTCAAAGTACGGCGCCCAGGTGGCGCTTTCGGCTACCCAGCCGCCGGAGATAATGGCGAAAATCAGGCACACGAGGCCGATAATTGACACTTCACCGATACGCCCCGGACGCAGATAGCGGATGTAAACCCCCATAAACAGCGCCAGCGGAATGGTAAATGCCACGGTGTACGTCCCCCACGGACTGTGGGTCAACGCTTTCACCACGATCATCGCCAGCACCGCCAGGATAATCACCATGATCATAAAGCAGGCGACAAGCGCGATAACGCCTGCGGTATTGCCCATCTCCTCTTTCACCAGCTCGCCCAGCGAACGCCCGTCGCGGCGGGTGGAGACAAACAGCACCATAAAGTCCTGTACCGCACCGGCCAGCACCACGCCCGCCAGCAGCCAGAGCATGCCAGGCAGATAGCCCATCTGTGCGGCAAGCACCGGCCCAACCAGCGGCCCTGCCCCGGCAATAGCGGCAAAATGGTGACCGAACAGCACTTTTTTATCCGTCGGCACATAATCCAGCCCGTCGTTATGGCGCACGGCTGGCGTCATACGGGTGGCATCAACGGTTAATACACGTTTAGCGATAAACAGTCCGTAATAGCGATACGCGATGAGATAAACGCAGACCGAGGCAACCACGATCCATAACGCGTTAATCTGTTCGCCCCTGTTAAGCGCAATATAGCCGAGCGCGAATGCCCCGATAACCGCGAGCACTGCCCATACGAGGTGTTTCCCTGGGTTAGTCATAATTGTTTTCCATTGTCAGGCCTGAAGCGTGAGGTGTTACATTTTGTTTCTAGAACAAAAGGTTGGATTTAACAATATGGAACCAGTGGAATACGTCAGTTTGACCTCGTCTTTACATCAGCTTGTTAAGGAGATCACTTTGTCATGTAAAAGCGGAGTAACAGATTTGCGGATTTGAACCCTCTCCCCGAAGGAGAGAGGGGGCGGGATGAGGAAGTTTTTTATCCCAGAAGCGCGGTCGTCAAACGGCTGGTACAACACCGCTTGCCGCGGGCATCAAAGATAGCGATCTCCCAGACCTGGGAAGATTTACTGAGATGCAGCGGTTTACAGACGCCACGTACCGTCCCGGATGCCACGGCGCGGTGATGGCTGGCATTGATCTCCGTTCCCACCACGCACTGTCCTTCTGTGGTGGTCAGGAATCCGGCCATCGAGCCCAGCGTTTCCGCCAGCGCAACCGAAGCGCCGCCGTGCAGCAGACCGAAAGGCTGATGGGTGCGCTCATCCACCGGCATCTCCGCTTCCAGGCACTCCTCATCAAGGCGCGTAAAAGTAATGCCGAGCAGCGCCACCATAGATTTCTCGCCCATGCTGTTCAGTTCATCCAGCGTAAGCTGTCGTTTCCAGATACTCATTTCTTTTCCTTACGCGCCGAGCGTCGCGCCGCCGTCAATCACAATGTCCTGCAAGGTGATATGGCTGGCATGAGATGATGCGAGGAACATAATAGTGCTGGCGATCTCCTGCGGACGGGCGATTTTGCCCAGCGGAATGCCCAGCTTGAACTGCTCCGGAAAACCTTTGATACGCTGCTGTTCCGCATCCGGCGTTTTCCAAAGCTGGCGTTGCATATCGGTATCGGTGGAACCCGGGGATACCAGGTTGCAGCGCACGCCGAACGGCGCAAGTTCCAGCCCAACGGTCAGCGCCAGGCTTTTCAGCGCGGCTTTCGATGCGCCATAAGCTGACATGCCGGTACGCGGAGTGTGGGCCGCGTCAGAGGCGACGGTCACGACCGCCCCGCTTCGCTGCTCACGAAAGCGCGGCATGGTCGCCCGGAACATGTTGAATGCCCCGCCCACGTTGACGGCAAAAGTCTCCTGCCAGTCCTGTAACGAAAGCGCATCCGTTGCGCCCATGCGCAGAATACCAGCGGCATTAACCAGAACATCCAGCTGCGGCGTACCGCCCAGCAAACGCTGAGCGACGGCTGTAACCTCTTCCGCATCAGCTACGTTGAGCGTTTCGGTCGCAAAAGGATAATCCTCCAGCGGGAAAGCCAGATCGAAGCCGATAACAGTGGCACCGGCGGCGCTGAATGCCAGCGCGGTGTGATAGCCGATGCCTTTACCCGCGCCGGTTACCCAGACGCGCTGGCCGCTAAAGTCTGTGCTCATGCCTGCGGCTCCCGTGACAGCAGCGTCCACCACGCATCAATGGTCGGGTTTTTAGCCAGCATCACAAAATCGATATCGGCGTGAATTTTGCGCCAGCTAGCCGCCAGCCCCATCATGCGCACGGAATCCAGACCATAATCGATCAGGTTTTCGTCATCTTCAGGAACGTCCGATTCATCCAGCAGCGGCAGCACCAGATTACGCAGTTGCTCTTTGTTCTGCGGAGCAGATTCCGGCAGCAGATCGCGGGTCATCACCACGCGCCCGGAGCGGCCTGCGGTATATTTCAGCGCCATCATATGCTCTTCGCGGCTGAAATCAGCCAGCGCGTCTGCCACCATAAACGGCTTGATGTCACGCATAAACGCGTCGGTGGCGGTGGTCATGCAGCCGATATGGGCGTACACGCCGCAGATAATCAGTTGGTTACGACCGGTTTCCTTCAGGCTTTGCTCCAGCGGTGAGCGAATAAACGCGCTGTAGCGCCATTTGGTCAACACCGTGTCGTTCTCATCAGGCGCAAGGGCGGCGACAACTTTCTGGCGCTCGGGATGTTTGTTCAGGCCCGGCCCCCACATGTCGTTTAACAGCGCGCGATCCTCATCGCTCTGGTTGTTTGGCTGCGCGGTGTAGTAAACCGGGATATCGTTGCGTTTGCAGTAGCTCTTCAGCGCGGCGATATTGTCGATAACCTGCTGGATCATCGGGCAGTTATCACCCCAGAAATCGATAAAATATTCCTGCATATCATGAATTAACAGGGCGGCGCGCGCTGGCTCAAAGGCCCACTGCACTTTGCTTTGCGGCAGGTCGGCAGCCATCGGTAAGGAATAGGCGTTCAGTTTTGGAATAGCCATAATTTCTCCGTCAATCAGGAAGCCAGCTGTTTTTGGGCAATCAGCTGGCGCAAACGTTTTTTGTCCACTTTCCCCACCGGCGTGAGCGGCAGGCTTGCAACAATTTCGATACGATCCGGGAGTTTGAAATCCGCAATGCCCAGCTCGCGCAGGTAGCGGCGGATCTCCACGGCGCGGAACGGGCGGCTGCCCACGATAAACGCGCAGCTTTTCTCACCCAGCAGGCTGTCTTCCATCGACACCAGCGCGGCGTGGATTATTTCTTCGTGGCGCAGCAGCAGGTTTTCGATCTCCTCGGCGGCGATCTTCTCCCCGCCACGGTTGATCTGATCTTTTTCGCGGCCCTGAACGGTGATGTAACCGTCCTCAGCAATTGAGATCAGATCGCCGGATGAGTAGAACCCGTTGGCATCAAACGCGCTGGCATTGTGTTCCGGGCTGCGGTAATAGCCGCGGAAAGTGTACGGGCCGCGCGTCATCAGGCGGCCGACTTCACCGTGCGGCAGCGGATTGCCCTTTTCATCGGCAACCCAGACCTCGTCGTCCGGGCACATAGGTTTGCCCTGGGTTTTGAAGATATGTTCGTTATCGTCGTCAAGGCGCGTGTAGTTCACCAGCCCTTCCGCCATGCCGAACACCTGCTGAAGCTGACAGCCAATTTCTGCCGGAATACGCGCCGCCAGCGCTTCACTCAGGCGTGCGCCGCCGACCTGTAATAAAGTCAGCGATGTCAGCGGCTGGTTGCTGCCCCACTCGCCAATTGCCTGTAGCCAAAGGCTGACGGCAGGCGGCACCAGGGCGGTAACGTTGATTTGATGGCGTTCGATAAGCGGGAAGCACAGCGTGGCGCTCGGATCGCCCGCCAGCACCACACAACCGCCTGCATAAAACACGCCAAGCGAGCCGGGTGAACTTAACGCATAGTTGTGCGCGGCTGGAATTGCGCATAAAAAGCGGGTATCTGCATCGAAACGGCAGATTTCTACGCTACGGCGAATGCTGTAGTAGTAATCGTTATGCGTGCGTGGAATGAGTTTCGGCGTGCCGGTGCTGCCGCCGGAAAGCTGAAAAAAGGCCACTTCATCCGCTGCCGACGAAGTAACGACAAAGCCGTCTTCCGGCTCGCTGATAAACGCGCTGAGTGAACGGCTGCGTTCGTTTTCATTAAGCAATACCGCCATGCGCAGAGATGGATTCTGGCTGCACAGGGCGTTCAGGAAATCGTCATGCGCAAAAAGATTGTGTTTGCGGTCGGCGATAAGTAACACCGGCTCAAGCTGCTTTGCGTAGGCTTCAAGCTCGGTGCGCTGGTGGCTGAATAAAGCATTAACGGGCGCAACACCGATCTTCAGGAGCGCAAACAGAGTGATATAAAGTTCCGCCACGTTACCAAGCTGCACCAGCGCAGTCTCGCCGGTGCGTAAACCACGGCGTTGCAGCGCACAGGCCAGGCGGGTGGCTGCCTGCTCCAGTTCGCGATAGCTGTAATGACGTTCGCCGTCGATAAGCGCAATGGCGTCATTTTGGGCATGACGGCTCAGGATATCGGTAAGCGGCAGATCCGCCCAGTAACCTTTTTCGCGGTAGCGTGCGGCCAGATCCTCCGGCCAGCGGGTGAATTCAATCGCCATTTAATTCAGTCCAAATACGTTAAGCATGGTGGAAAGTTTTACTCCCGTTTCGCGCCACTCGGATTCCGGTGACGAGGCGGGCACAATGCCTGCTCCGGCAAATAAACGAACCTGTTTACTCGCCACGCGAGCGCAGCGGATAGTGACCACCCACTCGCCGTTACCTTCCGCATCGCACCAGCCGACGATGCCGCCGAACAGCTCGCGGTCAAACGGCTCCAGCTCGGCAATCAGCTTTTGTGCAACGTCGTGGGGGAATCCGCTGAGCGCGGGAGTGGGGTGCAGCAGGCAGGCAAGCGACAGCGCGTTGTCCCGCAAGTCTTTCGTTTCGCCGTCAATTGGCGTGGCAAGGTGCCAGAGCGTTGGCGTGGTGATCAGTTCAGGTTTGTCCGGCAGCGCCAGATAGCGGCTGCGCGGCTGTAATACATTTTGCATCGCGCTGGTGACCAGGCCATGTTCATGGCGGTCTTTGGCTGAATTCATCAGCGCTTCGCCAATCGCTTTGTCGCGCTGTATATCTTCTCTGTCGCGACGGGCAGAACCGGCCAGCGGCAACGAGCTAAACGTTTCGCCATCTTTACGCAGCAGCAGCTCAGGACTTGCGCCCAACAGCGAACTGCCATCGGGCAACGGGACGTGGAAGTTAAAGCTGGCAGGATTCTGCGCAATCAGCCGGTTTAACAGGGCATCGATATCCATTGGCGCATCGGTTTCGATATCTATCAGGCGCGAAAGCACCACCTTATCGATATCAGGCTTGCTGGTGGCGGCTGCGGCATGCGCCACCATTGCCATAAATTTTTCCTGCTCAGGAATGGCTTTGCGGGCAGCGATGCCCGGCTGCGTCACCGCCTTGCTTTGCTGAGCTTCCTGCTGGCGTTGAGAACGAGAAAATGCCTGCCAGTTTTGCGGAATAAACAGCGCGGACGGCTGGCGGGTATCAAACGGAATGGCACCAACGACTCTCGGCTTCTCAATCCCCTGCTTTCTGGCGCGGGCAAACGCGTCCTGCAGCTGCGTTTGCAGGCAACCCTGCACATTCGCACCATCTTCAGCGGGACAATCCAGACGCGTAAAGCAGCCCTGGGTCGAAAAACTCCGATAAGGAGACATAAAGAAAAAGCTATCTGCACAGGGGGTTAGCTGCTTTTTCCGTGGTTCCTCAGCCAGTAATGTATCCATGCGTTCTCCGTTAAAAAATGATAAAGGATATTAATAATAATTATCATTTGTATTTCGGATTCGTAACCTAAAGTGAATCCCTCTCCCTGTCAATCAGGACAAATCTTTTTTAACCTTTCCCACGCTTGCACCGGAGCGGCATAATCATGAAAATGAGAAGCATTATTGATTACTCCAACAGGATGCAACCGCGTGAAAATCAGAACTCCCTCAGCCCTGGTTAACCTTACTTTTGGCACCGCTTTATTGCTGGGCCTCAGCAACTTCGCCCATGCCGCCGACTGGCCGCGCCAGGTTACAGACAGCCGTGGCACGCACACGCTGACGCAGGCGCCGCAACGCATTGTCTCCACCAGCGTTACGCTGACCGGCTCGCTGCTGGCCATTGACGCGCCTGTGATCGCAAGCGGCGCAACTACGCCGGGCAATCGCGTGGCAGACAATCAGGGCTACATGCGCCAGTGGGGCGACATCGCCAGAGAGCGTAAAATTCAGCGTCTCTACATCGGTGAACCCAGCGCCGAAGCCGTTGCCGCACAAATGCCGGATTTGATCTTAATCAGCGCCACCGGCGGGGATTCCGCCCTTGCCCTTTATGACCAGCTTTCCGCTATCGCCCCTACGCTTATCATCAATTACGACGACAAAAGCTGGCAGCAGGTGCTGACTCAGCTCGGCGCAATAACCGGCCACGAAAAACAGGCCGCTGAGCGCATTGCCAGCTTTGATAAACAGCTTATTGATGCGAAAAAACGTATTACGCTGCCGCCGCAGCCTGTCACCGCGCTGGTGTACAGCCCCGCCTCCCACTCCGCAAACCTCTGGACGCCTGAATCTGCGCAGGGAAAATTGCTCCAGCAGCTTGGGTTCAGGCTCTCAACGGTACCGGAAGCTATTCACACCAGCCAGAGCATGGGCAAACGCCATGACATCATTCAGCTTGGCGGTGAAAATCTCGCGGCGGGCCTGAACGGCGAAAGCCTGTTCCTGTTCGCAGGCGACGAGAAAGATGCGAGCGCGCTGGAAAACAACCCGCTGCTTTCGCACCTGCCAGCGGTAAAAAACAAGCATATTTATCCGTTGGGCACCGAAACGTTCCGTCTCGATTACTACAGCGCAAGCCGGATACTTGAGCGCATGACCGAACTGTTCGCCAATAAGTAATTATTTTGCCGTTGCCGTCCCGGGTTCTACCGGGGCGGCCTGCTGGTAGCGACGCAGCTGCACCAGCACAACCGCCAGTACTACACCGATTAAGGCCAGCACCAGTCCCCCCGAACTTGCCGCCGCAACAGGCGACATGGCGACCGTCAACCCGCCCAGGATCGCCGCGCCAACGGCATCGCCCGTGACGTTCTGCGCCGTCCATAATCCGTTGATGCGGCCCAGCATGCCGTCTGGCGTAAGCGTCTGAATCAGGGTGTATTGCAGCAGCGAACTGATAGCGCTGAGATAGCCAAACAGCGCAAGGCAGGCAAGCCCCAGACCCCAGACGGGCATCAGGCTAAACAGACCAATTGATATAAAAGAGACGATGCCGCTCGCCAGCATAATCGCACCGGGACGAGCGTGA
>DALYUA010000114.1:0-8543 GCA_031993245.1 Buttiauxella sp.
TCGTAGTTGCAAGAGGACACGATCATGGGTCTATTCGATCAGGTTACCGGCATGATGGGGGGTGGCGATGCCGGAAAATTCAAAATCATGCTCAGTTGGATAAATGAGCAGGGCGGGATCCAGGCAATACTTGAGCAGTTCCGGCAAAAGGGCTTTGGCGAAGTTGTTAACTCGTGGCTGAGTGGCGCGCACAACCAAAGCGTTAATCCTGAACAGATACAGGATGTGCTGGGCACGCCGGCAATCAGCAATCTTGCTCAGAAACTCGGTATTGACGCAGGAAGCGCAGCCATTCTGCTCTCAGAGCAATTCCCAAAAATAGTCGATACGCTTTCGCCTGAAGGCGAGGTCAGACATGATGAAGAGGATCTGCTGACCAGGGGATATCACTTGTTGCGGGATAAATTCTTCAGCTAAATAATCACGCCACCTGCGGGTGGCGTGAGACTAATGACAAACCTCCCGGCGTCACAAAAATAAAGGGTGCCGCCATTAAAAAAATAAGGGAAATCAACTCATTGATTTTCGGCTGATAACCACAAAGAAGGAAAACCACGCTTTTTCCTTCTTTGTCAGCAATCTGACGCCACCTGCGGGTGGCGTTTATGTTGCTGATAATGTCCCGCGTATAAAAGCCCCCTCCCGTTACTTTCAAAATCAAAGAATTATGCCTTCGGGTTTGCACCAAACGCCTGAAGACCACGTTTTTCGGGCGCTTGTCATCATTCTGTAACGCCATCTGCCGGTGACTTTTTTATCGAAAAGGGACCTCTTTCAGACGAAACGTAGCTCTATTTTTGTGCGCGGAATCGCGTTAGCATGAAATAAACTCATTACCTCAGAAAATACCATGCCTATAAAACTTATTGCGATTGATATGGACGGCACCCTGCTCCTGCCGGACCACACCATTTCCCCTGCTGTTAAAAATGCCATTGCTGCCGCTCGCGAACGCGGCGTAAACGTAGTGCTGTGCACCGGGCGTCCTTTTGCAGGCGTTGAGAGCTACCTTAAAGAGCTGCACATGGACAGGCCGAACGACTACTGCATCACCTATAACGGCGCGCTGGTGCAGAAAGCGCACGACGGCAGCACCGTTGCGCAAACCGCTTTGAGCTACGATGACTACCTTTATCTGGAACAGCTTTCCCGTGAGGTGGGCTCCCACTTCCACGCGCTTGACCGCCACACGCTCTATACCGCCAACCGTGATATCAGCTATTACACCGTTCATGAATCTTTTATCGCCAATATCCCGCTGGTGTTCTGCGAGCCGGAAAATATGGATAAAAACGGGCAGTACCTGAAAGTGATGATGATCGACGATCCGGTGATTCTGGATAAAGCCATCGCCAGGATTCCGGACGAGGTACACGAGCGTTATACGCTGCTGAAAAGCTCGCCGTACTTCCTTGAGATCCTCGACAAGCGTGTAAACAAAGGTACGGGCGTGAAGGCGCTGGCTGAATCGCTGGGTATCAGGCAGGAAGAGGTGATGACGCTGGGCGATCAGGAAAACGACATTGCGATGCTGGAATACGCCGGCATGGGCGTTGCGATGGGGAACGCTATCGATAAAGTGAAAGAAGTCAGCAACTTCGTTACCAAATCTAACCTTGAAGATGGCGTGGCGTATGCCATTGAGAAGTTTGTTCTGAACTGAGTTCCCTTCCCGGTCATCAATAACCCTGGCGAGCAGCCGGGGTTTTTTTTATCCCTTTTTTAATGTCCATCGTCCATTTTGTGATCCATATTGTAGTACAACTAATATTGATTGTACTACATTGGTCGCATCAGCAACGGCATGCGCCTCATATTTGTACTGCAAAATAGCGCTGATTTTCAGCGCTCAGGGTAAAGTAGTGGTTATTCCCACTTTTATTACAGGAGTAACCATGACGAAGACCGACCGCATTATCGTGACGCTGGGTAAACAGATTGTTGGCGGCAAATACACGCCCGGTGCGGCGCTTCCGGCAGAAGCTGAGCTGTGCGATGAATTTGAAACGTCGCGCAATATCATCCGGGAAGTTTTTCGCTCGCTGATGGCAAAGCGGCTGATTGAGATGAAACGCTATCGTGGTGCGTTTGTAGTCCCGCGCAATCAATGGAATTACCTCGATACCGAGGTGCTGCAATGGGTGCTGGAAAACGACTATGACCCGCGCCTGATTAGCGCGATGAGCGAAGTGCGTAACCTGGTTGAACCGGCGATTGCCCGATGGGCGGCGGAGCGCGCAACCTCAAGCGATCTGGCAAAAATTGAAGCGGCGCTTAACGACATGGTGGTCCACAACCAGGATCGGGATGCCTTTAACGAAGCGGATATTCGCTATCACGAGGCGGTGCTGGAATCGGTACATAACCCGGTGCTCCAGCAGTTAAGCGTGGCGATAAGTTCGCTCCAGCGCGCCGTCTTTGAACGCACCTGGATGGGCGATGAGGCCAACATGCCAAAGACGCTCACGGAACATAAAGCGCTGTTTGATGCGATACGCCATCAGGACCGCCAGGCTGCGGAGCAGGCGGCGCAGACCATGATCGCCAGCTCTACCAAACGACTAAAGGAGATCACATGACATCAGGCTACATCGCTATTGACTGGGGATCGACCAACCTTCGCGCCTGGCATTACCAGCACGGCGTTTGCGTTGATAGTCGACAAACCACGGCCGGGGTGACCCGGCTGAACGGCAGATCCCCGCAGGCGGTGTTTGATGATATCACTGCGGGCTGGCGCGATGAAAATACGCCAGTCCTGATGGCCGGCATGGTGGGCAGTAACGCCGGCTGGAAAATCGCCCCTTATCTGCCCTGTCCGGCGTCGTTCGCCAGCTTCAGCCAGCAGCTAACGCCAGTGCTGGACAACGTCTGGATTATTCCCGGCCTGAGCGTGCGCAGAGATGATAACTGCAACGTCATGCGCGGCGAAGAAACGCAGCTTCTTGGCGCGAAATCCCTTAATCCGGCGCCGCTTTACATCATGCCTGGCACCCACTGCAAATGGGTACAGGCTGACGAGCGCACGGTGCAGGATTTCCGCACTGTGATGACCGGTGAACTACACCATATTCTGCTTAATCACTCGCTGGTAGGCGCAGGCCTGCCGGAACAGCTCGCGAGCCAGAGCGCTTTCACCGCCGGGCTTGAGCGCGGCATTAACGATAACGCTTTGCTGCCTCGTTTATTTGAAGTACGGGCAGCGCATGTTCTGGGCGAGCTGTCCCGTAGCGAAGTGAGCGAATTTCTTTCCGGACTGTTGATTGGCAACGAAGTGGCAACCATGACTCGCCATTACGCGCTAAGCCCCCGGCAGTCCATCACCCTTGTTGCCAGTCCATCGTTAAGCCAGCGCTATGTCACCGCGCTGTCGTTACTGGGTTACCAGGCGAATATGCTGGATGGCGACGAGGCATTCCAGGCAGGAATAAGGAGTATTGCAAATGCAGTGGCAAACTAACCTTCCCTTAATCGCAATCCTACGCGGCATCACCCCCGACGAAGCGCATGAGCACGTTGCGGCGCTGCTGGATGCGGGATTTGATGCGATTGAAATCCCTCTTAACTCACCGGACTGGCAACAAAGCATCCCGGCGATGGCGCGTGAATTTGGCAGCCGGGCGTTGATCGGCGCCGGAACGGTGCTTAAGCCGGAGCAGGTGGATGAACTGGCCGGCATGGGCGGCAAACTGATCGTCACGCCTAATACGCAGCCGGAAGTGATCCGCCGGGCAGTCGCAAGCGGCATGACGGTATGCGCGGGCTGCGCCACGGCTTCAGAAGCATTTACCGCGCTGGACGCGGGCGCGCAGGCGCTGAAAATTTTCCCTTCCTCCTCTTTTGGCCCGGACTACATCAAAGCCCTGAAAGCGGTGCTGCCTGCGGATGTTCCTGTCTTTGCGGTTGGCGGCGTTACGCCTGAAAACTTAGCGCTCTGGCTAAAAGCCGGCTGTGCCGGTGCCGGACTCGGCAGCGACTTATACCGTGCCGGGCAATCTGTGGCGCGCACCATCGAGAAAGCAAAAGCATTTGTTAAAGCGTATCAAGAGGCAGTGCAATCATGAAAATCACTAAGCTTACGACCTACCGTTTACCCCCGCGCTGGATGTTCCTGAAAATTGAAACCGATGAAGGCATTGTCGGCTGGGGCGAGCCGGTGATTGAAGGGCGGGCTAAAAGCGTTGAAGCAGCGGTTCACGAATTAAGTGAATATTTAATTGGGCAGGATCCTGCGCGTATTAACGACTTATGGCAGGTAATGTACCGCGGCGGTTTTTATCGCGGCGGCCCAATTTTAATGAGCGCGATTGCCGGTATCGATCAGGCACTGTGGGATATTAAAGGTAAAGTTCTGAATGCGCCCGTATGGCAATTAATGGGCGGACTGGTGCGCGATAAAATTAAAGCCTATAGCTGGGTTGGCGGCGATCGTCCGGCAGAAGTTATCGACGGCATTAAATCCCTGCGAAATATTGGTTTTGATACCTTTAAATTAAACGGCTGTGAAGAGATGGGGGTTATTGATAATTCCCGTAAGGTTGATGCGGCGGTTAATACCGTGGCGCAGATCCGCGAAGCTTTCGGAAATGAAATTGAATTTGGTCTGGATTTCCACGGCCGCGTCAGCGCGCCAATGGCGAAGGTGCTGATTAAAGAACTGGAACAATATCGCCCGCTGTTTATTGAAGAACCGGTGCTGGCGGAACAGGCGGAATACTATCCGCGCCTGGCTGCGCAAACCCATATTCCTATCGCTGCCGGTGAGCGCATGTTCTCGCGCTTCGAGTTCAAACGCGTGCTGGAAGCTGGCGGCCTGGCTATTCTTCAGCCCGATCTTTCCCACGCAGGCGGCATCACCGAATGCTATAAAATTGCCGGTATGGCAGAGGCTTATGACGTTGCTCTGGCGCCGCACTGTCCACTTGGCCCGATTGCGCTGGCCGCCTGCCTGCACATCGACTTTGTTTCCCGCAACGCGGTATTCCAGGAGCAAAGTATGGGCATTCATTATAACAAAGGCGCAGAGCTGCTCGACTTTGTGAAAAACAAAGACGACTTCAAAATGGATGGCGGTCACTTCCTGCCGTTAATGAAGCCAGGTCTCGGCGTGGAAATTGACGAAGAGCAGGTGATTGAACGCAGTAAAAACGTCACCGACTGGCGAAACCCATTATGGCGTTATCCGGACGGTGCCGTTGCAGAATGGTAGCTATTAAGATTCAGTAAAGCCCTGCGAAAAATATTAAAGATAAAACACCCTCTGTATTAAACAGGGCATGGTGGCGGGTAAAGCCATGCCCATTACCGGAGACAGATGTTATGGATATTTCTGTAACTGCTGCAAAACCTACACGCCGCCGTTATTTAACTTTGGTTATGATCTTTATTACGGTGGTTATTTGCTATGTCGACCGTGCCAACCTTGCGGTGGCATCGGCGCATATTCAGAAAGAGTTTGGTATCAGCAAAAGTGAGATGGGTTATATATTCTCGGCTTTTGCGTGGCTTTATACGTTGTGCCAGATCCCCGGCGGCTGGTTCCTCGACCGCGTCGGCTCGCGGGTAACCTATTTCATTGCCATTTTTGGCTGGTCTGTTGCCACGCTCTGCCAGGGATTTGCGACAGGATTAATGTCGCTGATTGGCCTGCGTGCCATCACCGGCATTTTCGAAGCCCCGGCCTTCCCGACCAACAACCGCATGGTGACAAGCTGGTTCCCGGAGCATGAACGTGCTTCCGCCGTGGGGTTCTACACCTCCGGTCAGTTTGTGGGCCTGGCGTTTCTCACCCCGCTGCTTATCTGGCTCCAGGAGCTGCTGAGCTGGCACTGGGTATTTATCGTCACCGGCGGCATCGGCATTGTCTGGTCCTTTATCTGGATTAAGGTTTATCAGTCTCCGCGCGCCAGCAAAGGCATTAACAAAGCAGAGCTGGAGTATATTCACGACGGCGGCGGGCTGGTGGATGGCGATGCACCATCGGAGAAGAAAAAGCGTCTCCCGATGACGGCGGCCGACTGGAAGCTGGTATTCCATCGTAAGCTGGTCGGCGTGTATCTTGGTCAGTTCGCTGTGACATCTACGCTGTGGTTCTTCCTGACATGGTTCCCGAACTACCTCACTCAGGAAAAAGGTATTACGGCCCTGAAAGCAGGCTTTATGACTACCGTACCTTTCCTTGCTGCGTTCTTCGGCGTTCTGCTCTCGGGCTGGGTGGCTGACAGACTGGTACGCAAAGGCTATTCGCTGGGCATTGCGCGTAAAACGCCTATTATCTGCGGGCTGCTGATCTCCACCTGCATCATGGGCGCAAACTACACCAACGACCCGGTATGGATCATGACGTTAATGGCCATCGCCTTCTTCGGGAATGGTTTTGCATCTATCACCTGGTCGCTGGTTTCGTCGCTTGCGCCGATGCGTCTGATTGGCCTGACCGGCGGAGTGTTTAACTTTGTCGGCGGGCTGGGCGGTATCACCGTTCCGCTGGTGATTGGCTACCTTGCGCAGGGCTACGGCTTTGCTCCCGCGCTGGTCTATATCTCCGCTGTGGCATTGCTTGGCGCGCTCTCTTACATTCTGCTGGTCGGTAAAGTAGAAAGGGTAGGCTAAGGTTGCCCACGAAGAAGGAAAAAGCGTGGTTTTTCCTTCTTCGTCGTAAGCAGCCGAAAAGCAATAAATTGATTTTGCTTAGTATGTCAGATGGGATGTCCCGTCTTCCCATGGCATAAAGATTATTATTAGTATGGGCTAACATCCGCCTTTGTTTTACCCTGAGGCGTCTAACGCTTCAGGGTATCCTCGTGCAACAACTCACCTACGCACCACGTCATCATCAGCTTACCAATATCAACGTCTGGACGCCGGACAGCCAGTGGATAGCCTTTGATGTTCGTCCTTCCGGCGCTTCCTTTACCGGTAAAACTATCGAACGTGTAAATGTCGCTTCAGGTGACGTCGAAGTGGTTTATCAGGCTCCGGCTGGTGCGCATGTGGGCGTGGTGACGGTAAACCCGCAAGCGCCTGACCGCTATGTTTTTATCCACGGACCGGAAAACCCTGATGAAAACTGGCAATACGATTTCCATCATCGTCGCGGCGTGGTGGTGGAAAACGGGGCGGTAAGCAATCTGGATGCGATGGATATCACCGCGCCGTTTACGCCTGGTGCTTTGCGCGGCGGCAGCCATGTGCACGTCTGGAGCCCGGACGGAACGCGCCTGAGCTTTACCTACAACGATCATGTCATGCATGAATACGATGCGGCGCAGGATTTACGCAACGTGGGCGTGGCGCTGCCATATGGCCCGGTAACTATCGCTAAGCAGCATCCGCGTGAATATAACGGCAGCCATTTTTGTGTTCTTGTAAGCCGGACTACGGCCTCGCCTCAGCCGGGCAGCGACGAGATCAATCGTGCCTACGAAGAAGGCTGGGTTGGCGGTAAAGGTTACCGCAAACCGGATGGCAGCCAGCAACGCTGGGCGCTGGCCTTTATCGGCGATACGCTTTCTGAAAGCGGTGAAAAAGTGCCGGAGCTGTTTATTGTCGATCTGCCGGATGACGAAACGGCCTGGCGTACTGCGGGGGCTGAGCCGCTGGAAGGCACGGAAACTACGCTTCCGGCGCCGCCTGCCTGCGTTCGGCAACGTCGCCTGACATTTACGCATCAGCGCCGTTTCCCGGGGCTGGTCGGCCAGCCGCGACACTGGGTGCGCAGCAATCCCGACGGCAGCAAGCTGGCTTTCCTGATGAAAGATGAAAACGGCGTGGTGCAGATGTGGCTGATTTCGCCAGACGGAGACGTACCACAACAGCTAACTGAGGTGGAAACGGACATTCAGTCTGCTTTTAACTGGCATCCTTGCGGAAAGTCTCTGGGATTTGTGCTCGGGAATCAGGTGGTGTTGTGCGATGCGCAAAGCGGGGAAATCATTCCACTCACGCCACCGTCTCCTGATGCGCCTTCTGCTGATGCGATAGTCTTTTCCCCTGATGGAAAAAATATCGCATGGATGCAGGATGTGAGCGGTTTTCGTCAGATTTTTATCACGCAGACGGGCTTGTGATTAATGGGCTGGCGGGATAACAGAATTGGTAGCTAAATTTTTGCTCTCGCTGGCTTCTACCCGGGATTTGACTGATTTATCGGTGCGCAACATATCCCAGGGTAACAGCACGGTATCCATCACCGCCGTGAAAGGCATATCGATCGCCACGAAAGGCTTATACCCCCAACTGGTTTCACTGTCGGCCAGCATTTTATAGCTGGCGCGAGTACCCGGATAGTAACCCTCTTGACCGCCGGTATGGGTCATTACGCTTGAACAACCACTTATTACAAGCAATCCACTGCTCAAAATCATTTTTGGAAAATAGCTTTTCATCATCACGGCCATGTTCATTTTAAACGACCCTCTTTGGGCCAGGCAGCACGGTGGTTATAGCACTGGTGCAGAGAAAAAATATTTTGAACTCACCGCTCTGTGGCGGCTGTCGCAGATAACTCCGATTTACTTCCTTTTTCAGTCTATGTACTGACC
>DALYUA010000115.1:0-8539 GCA_031993245.1 Buttiauxella sp.
ACTCTTTTTCGTATTGCTGGTCGCACCTGACGAGCAACCGCTTGCGCAGGCTTTTTACGCAGGATGCGGCACTTTTCACTGAAAGCGCGGCGGCGAACTTTTATAATGAAGTTCTTTAATTTCAGCCTATTCAGATGAGGTTCGATGGAGATCAAGCTGCACTCCAACGCGACAACGACGCCGCGCACCCGGAAATACATTCAGGACTCGAGCAAGAGCGACACCGAGCTTGCGGAAGAGCTGAATATCTCCGTCGATACCGTGCGCCGCTGGCGTAAGCGGGATGATTGCTATGACAAATCTCATCGCCCAAACACCATTCACCGGGCGTTAAGCCGCGAGCAGGAGGCCATCCTGGTCTTTCTGCGTCTGCGCCTTGCGCTGTCGCTTGACGAGCTGGTTGAGGCGGCGCGCCTGCTGGTTCAGCAGGGGATCTCCCGGGCGAGCATCAGCCGGATGCTGCAAAACTGGCAGGTTTCGCGTATCGGCAAGCCGGACTTAGCCCAGACCGTGGGCCACCTGCGGCTGGATGTCTTCTCACTGCCGGAAATCATCAGCCATAAGCAGGGCGCGCTGCTGGTCTTTAGCGATCCTGTCTCTGGCTATCTGGCAGTGGCGCTGCGCGAGCGGGACGAGCATCAGCCTCTTGAGGCGCTGGTGGGCTTTCTGCAAAACGGTTTGCTGCTGCCGGTTCTGTCGATCACCGCGCCTCCTTCGACGCTGGCGCAGAAGCTGGCACAGGCGCTGGCCGTACCTTTACATGCTGCGAAAGAAGAAGACTGGCTGGACGAAGCGGCGAAGGGGAATTTCCAGCAGCCGCTGGAAGCGATTCTTAACGGCGAGCGCTTTGATAAGAGGCTGGGGCCAGGAGCGGTGCTGCTGGAATTTGAAGACCTGCTGAATCTGAGAATTATCCGCAGCCGGTTGAAGAATCTAACACCGGCCGCGTGGTTAAAATCGCGCTAAGCGACAAGCCGTAGCGCGTGATCGAGGATCTTTTCTCCGTTGACCATGCCGTAATCCATCATGTTAATCGTCTCGACCCGCTTATTGAGCGGCCCGGCAACCTGCTGGCACTCCACCAGCTTGTAAGCGATTTGCGGGCCGAGCAGCGCGCAGTCGTAGGTGGCGATAGCCGTTTTAAACTCCTGTATGCCTTTGGCAGTAATCTCAATGTCCAAATCACGTCTGGCAGCCGCTTCCTGCATGCGTTTTACCACCAGACTCGTCGACATCCCTAAGTCACAGACCAGCAGGATCTTTTTCATCGTTGATTTCCTTCACAAAGCGAGAGTAAATATTGCGTGAGCAAATGAGCGGGGCGACCGCTGGCCTGGGTAAATTTGTCCCGGCTTAACGCGGTGCCGCTGACGTCGAGGTGCGCCCAAGGCGTTTGCTGGCAAAATTTGCTTAAGAACTGGGCCGCTGAAACCGCAATGGCGGCGTTGTTCGGCGGCGTATTGGTCAGGTCGGCAATGTTGCTCTTCACCTGTTTATCAAAGCTTTCATCGAGCGGCAGCGGCCAGACTCTGTCCTGCGTCAGCGCCGCGGCCCGCTGCATTTGATCTGCAAGCGCCTTCGAATTGCTCATCATGCCGCTGATGTCGTAGCCCAAAGCTTTAACCACCGCGCCGGTGAGCGTGGCGACGTCAACCAGGGCCGCCGGTTTAAATGTTTGCGCGGCGTAGCTGAGCGCATCGGCAAGCACCAGGCGGCCTTCCGCATCGGTATTGATTATTTCTACGCTGTGCCCGGCATGCGAACGAACCACGTCGCCGGGGCGCATCGCGCTGTCCGTCGGCATGTTTTCCGCCAGCGCCATCACGGCCACAACGTTGAGCGGCAGGTTCAGCGTCTTCACCGTTTCGAGCAGGCCAAAGACCACCGCCGCGCCGCACATATCGTATTTCATGGTGCTCATACCTTCGCCGCCCTTGAGCCACAGCCCGCCGGTATCGAAAGTGATACCCTTGCCGACAAAAGCGTAGGTGGGCGCGTTTTCTCCGGCACCCTGCCAGCGCAGCGTAACTAAGCGCGGCGGATTGTGACTGCCTTTACCGGTGGCGAGCAGACAGCCCATTTGCTGGCGCTCTATTTCGACCTCATCCAGCACCTCGCAGGTGGTTTGCGGGTGTTTGCTCGCCCAGCTCATTGCCCGCTGAGCCACGGTTTCTGGCGTGCAGTCGCTGGCTGGCAGATCGGCAAGCTGGCGGGAGAGCAGCATACCGTCGGCAATGGCCTGCGCCTGGTTAACGAGCCGTTTGGCTTCTGCTGTCGGATTTCCCAGCAGCCAGAGTTCGCCGAGGCTCTGCTTTTCATCGCGGCGGTAGCCGAGCTGCGGTAGCTGATAGAAGCGGTTCATGATGGCCAGCAGCAGCGCGCGCAGGCGAATAAAGGTGGTTCCATCTGCGAGGTCGAAAGCGGAAATATCCAGCGCCACGGGCTGGGCGACGGGCGAAGGGAGCAGGGAGGAGATACTTTCCGTTAGCTTACGCAGCGCTGCGGGCTGACGCAGATCGCCATCCGGCAGCAGGCTGAGCGTCTGGCAGGCACCGTGCAGGCCAAAGCGGCAGGTCTGCACTTCATCGGCCTGCGCCATTTCGCTGAGCAGAGGCTGGAGCGTTTCAGGCCAGGCTGCCGGGTTGGATTTCCACAGCAGCAGGTGTGCGTTGGCCAGGGAGACATCTGGCTGTGCGAGTAAACATTTCATTGGATGACCTCCGCCGTGATGCGCTGATGATAAGCTTCCAGCCAGGCGCTATCCGCCGGGCGAATGAGCGTGTGCCTGCCTTCGCGCTCGGTGAGGAAAACCGCCGCTGGCTGGGCTGGAGTAGCCACCGAGAAGGAGAAATTATCGATTGTTGTGGCGGCTCCGTATTCGCCGTGGGCGTTCATGCAAACCACCGATAAATCTCCAGCGCGCCCGAAGCGGTTAATCAACTGCGCCTCCAGGTCGTAAACGGCCGATTCCGCGGCCTGCTGGGGCGACATTCCACGACCCATCCGGCTGACGATTTCATAGCTGATGCAACCCTTCATTAAGTCCTCACCGAGACCCGTGGCGGTGGCGGCACCGATTTGGCTGTCGGCGTAGAAGCCGGAGCCGGAAACCGGCGAATCGCCCACGCGGCCCGGACGCTTCATAAACAGGCCGCTGGTGGAGGTGCCGACGCAGATATTTTGCCCATCGAGGGTGATCACACCCACAGTATCGTGGCCGGTGTAGGGGCTAAGGCCGCGGTCTAAGGTTTCACGCTTGCGTTTCAGATAGTGGTTTCGCGCACGTTCGGTCAGCATCTCTTTACGCTCAAAGCCCTGCGCCAGCGCCCATTCTTCCGCGCCAGAACCGACCATAAAGCTATTGAAACGTTCGCGGCTGAGTGCCTGTGCAACCAGAATCGGGTTAGCAATGTTGCGTACGCTTGCGACCGCGCCAATGGCGAGGCTGGTACCGTCCATAAAAGCGGCGTCCAGTTCGACTTCCCCGCGTTCGTTGGGCAGGCCGCCAAAGCCTACTGATTTGTAGAACGGATAGTCCTCCACGCATTTCACCGCGTGGATGGCCGCATCAGCGGCGGCCTTGTTTGCCTGTAGCAGATCTGCCGCTTCAGTTACGCCTTCCCAGGCCATACGCCAGGTGGCGATTACGCCCCAGTTTGCTGATAACGTCATGTGTTGCTTACTCCGTGGCTGAGGTGATTTTACGCTCTGATTCGGTGGCTGGGGTTTCGCTGGCCCGGTACTGCCTGTCGACAACTTTCAGGAACGGCAGGTAAATCACCGCGCCTATCGCAAGGTTAATCAACTGGATAACCGCACCGCTCAGGTGGCCGGTGACAATAAATCCGCTGAGCACCGGCGGTAGCGTCCACGGGATGTAAACCCCGGTTGTCGTGGCAACCAGCCCGACCGACATTGCGATGTACTGCACGGTGACCAGCACCAGCGGCACAAGGTTGAAGGGGATTAGCATGACCGGATTCATGATCACGGGCAGGCCAAACAGCACCGGCTCGTTGATATTGAAAATTGACGATCCCGCCGCGAGGCGAGAGACGTTTTTGATGTGCTGGCTGCGGGCGAAAAACAGCATAGCGATCACCAGAGACAAGGTTGCGCCCGCTCCGCCCATCCAAATCATGTCGTAGAACTGCTCCGTCACCACGTGCGGCGGCACCAGGCCTGCCTGGGCGGCGGTGAGGTTTTCCATCTGATTCTCCATCCAGAAAGGACGCAGAATGCCGTTCACCATCGAGCCGGAGTTGATGCCGACCGACCACAGGCTGGTGATGCTAAAGCTGGTAAACAATGCGCCCACGTAGGAGGTGCCGAAGTGGCGAATCGGCGTCGCCAGCACTTCATAAATGAACTGATGGATAGTGTTGTAGTGCGTGTGGGCAAATAGCACGCGAACCGCCAGGGCAATCACCAGGATCAGCAAAGAAGGGATGAGCGCCGCAAAGGATTTCTGCACCGCGGGCGGCACGCCGTCCGGCATGCGAATCACCCAGTTCTGACGCAGCATCCAGGCGAACAGCTCGGTGGTGCCTAACGCGCCCAGCATGGCGACAAACAGGCCTTTTGACCCCAGCCATTCCAGCGGAATCAGGCCGCCCACTTCGGCGTGTTTGCCAAAAGGCGTCAGGATCAGGAAGCATGAGAGCGAGAGAATACCCGACGACATTTTGTCGATGTCGTAGCGCTCCGCCAGGCGATAGGCAACGAGGAAGGAGATAAACACCGCCATGGTGGAGAAGATGGCGTTGAACGGAATTTCAACGGTTGCCGACCAGCCTTCGCCGAATACCGAGGCCATAAACGTCTGATAGGCCTGGACCGGAAAGGAGGAGATAACTAAAAGAATCGAACCGACAATAATAAAAGGCATAAACGAGATGTAGGCGTCGCGAATGGCGCCCAGGTGGCGCTGTTGTGCCATTCTTCCCGCCAGCGGCATCAGCCTGGCTTCGATGGCGGTCATCAGGTTTTTCATGGTGTTGCCGCTCCATAAGTAATCACACGATACAATTATCCTGCGCCATTACCTTAAGCGTTGTTTAGCGCCAAAAAAGTGAGATGATTCACAGTTGATTAAATAAAGTATCAAGTGATTGCTTAAACAGAAGAGGGTAATCTCACTGCTGTTTCAGAGGTGTAGCAACGTGGCGGAAGAGATAAAAAAACGGCTCTCCGCATGGAAAAGCCGCCAGGGGGTTACTTTAGTCATCATACTTCTTGCTGGAAAGGTTATTTATAAATAGTGGCGGTGCCGTACATATGGTTATCGCCGCCGGCGGAGTTAATCACAAAGCCTGTTGCACCCTGTTCCCTGGCTTTTTCGGCCAGTTTGTCCTGGAGATCGTCAAGGTTACGGGCGTTATTTGCGGAAACGGTGCCCACTTCACGCAGCTGGCCGGTTTGGCTACCCACCAGCTCCTGAGCTGCCTGGGTAGCAAACGGGAGTGCCGCAAGGGTGACAACCGCAGAAAAATACAGCAATTTTTTCATCACATCCTCCTGAGCCTTTGGGGGTTGATTAAATTTCCATCAACGTTAAAAGTGTAGGTGGAAAGTGGCAATAAAAAGACGCAAAAAATTGATTGAGTTATGCGTGTTTTTTGAACGACATAACCTGACAAAAAGCTTACAAATCAGCCACGTAAAGGTAGCTGATTTTGCTTAACTTATTATGCGTCCGGGCGGATCAGATCGAAACGGTGAGATTCTTTGATGGTGTAATAAGCCGATGGCCCACCGGCGCGCAGCACGGGATTGGCCAGCGCGGTCTGGTAAATCCCCTCCTTTAGCAGGCTTTCATCAATGTGTACCGCGACGACTTCGCCCAGCACCAGCCAGGTATCGATAGCCACGCCGTCGGCGGAAGTGAGCTGAATACATTGCGAGAGGCGACATTCGAAGTTAACCGGACTTTCTGCCACCAGGTTCGCTTTTACTTTACGGCCCGGAACGGCGGATAAACCCGCACGGATAAACTCATCTTCCCCGCGTGGCAATGTAGCGGATGTCTCGTTCATCTGTTCGGCAAGTTCGCGGGTGGTAAGATTCCAGACGAACTCTTTTGTATCGAGGATGTTCTGCACGCTGTCTTTCCAGCCGCTGCTGGCAAACCCGATGATCGGTGGGCGATAGTTAAAGCAGTTAAAAAAGCTATAAGGCGCAAGGTTGCGCTGGCCTTGCAGATTGACTGAGGATATCCAGCCAATCGGACGCGGCCCAACGATGGCGTTTAGCGGGTCGTGCGGTAAACCATGACCGGCCGCAGGTTCGTAGTAATACCTTTTCGCAGACATATTACCTCTTTCAGTGGTGAAATTGGCGCGGCGTATTTACCCCGCTGGCTTCACAGAGTATCTTACGCGCCCACACAAGGAGAAGCCGCGATGAAAACCCCTGCCATCACCAAACCGGGCCTGCACCCGCGTAACCGCCACCGTAACCGCTATGATTTTGCCGCCCTGCAGCAAAGCTGTCCGGCACTGTCAGCCTTTATCAAAGCCGGTCCACATGGCGACAGTACGGTGGATTTCGCCGATCCTCTGGCGGTTAAAGCGCTGAATCAGGCTTTGCTGACGCATTTCTACGGCGTTTTGCAGTGGGATATTCCCGAGGGTTTTCTCTGCCCGCCGGTGCCGGGCCGTGCGGATTATATTCATCACCTTGCGGATTTACTGGCCGAAGGCAATGAGGGCAAGGTGCCGACGCAGGCTTCCGTGCTGGATGTAGGCGTAGGTGCCAACTGCATTTACCCGTTAATCGGGCAGCATGAATACGGCTGGCGTTTTACCGGCTCAGAAATCGACGCCGATGCCTTACGCAGCGCGACGATGATCGTTGATGCCAACCCGGGCTTAAGCCGCATGATTCGTCTGCGCCGCCAGAAAACACCGGATGCTATTTTCCCGGGCATCATCCATAAAAACGAAACTTTCGACGCCACGCTGTGTAATCCACCGTTCCATGACTCGCAAGAGGCCGCTCGCAGCGGCAGCGAGCGTAAACGCCGTAATCTCGGGCAGGATGAGAAGGGCGCGCTGAACTTTGGAGGACATGAACATGAACTGTGGTGCGAGGGTGGCGAGGTGGCCTTTGTCAGCCAGATGATTAATGAGAGTAAAGCGTTTGGCCGCCAGGTGCTGTGGTTCACCTCTCTGGTGTCCCGTGGCGAAAACCTGCCGGCCATCTACCGTGTGTTACAGGAAGCGGGCGTTGAGAAAGTGGTGAAAAAAGAGATGGCCCAGGGGCAGAAGCAGAGCCGCTTCATCGCCTGGTCCTTTATGAATGATGCACAGCGCGCTCGCTGGGCCGCCACGCGTTTTAAATAATCATACCGTAGGGTTTGCCGGCGGCAGCGCTCCGGTTGCCGCCTCCGTGGCCTGAATAGCCTGTGCGACGTCCGGCGCTGGCTGCATAACCTGCACGGTTTGTACCGGCGGGCGTATTCCCGCCGCGTCGAAGTGCTTTTTCACCATTCCATCAAGCGCAAAACGCACCGTCCACTGTTTTAGCGGCTGCGTGGTGAACGATACGCGTACCGTAAAGGCCTGGTTTGTCAGGCCAACGATCCCCGCGAACGAAGGCTCGCCAATCACCAGCATGCGAATATCCTGCTGTTGCATCAGTTCAGCTACCGCTTCCTTAAGAATGCGATTGGCCTTATCAACGTCCTCCTGCCTGTCCACATCGTAGTTCGCCACAAACGAACCAATACCGCGCACGAAGTTGGCGAAGGTGGTAATCGATGACCAGGGAATAATGTGGTAGGCCCCGGTATCCTGCCGCACGCCGACAGAGCGAATGGACATGCGTTCCACGGAGCCGGTTATCGGCCCGATGGTCACCAGATCGCCGGTATTCATGCCATTTTCAAACTGGATAAACACCCCGGTAATAATATCTTTCACCAGCGTTTGCGAACCGAAGCTCACCGCCAGCCCTAACGCGCCTGCGCCTGCCAACAGCGGTGCGATGTTCACGCCGATTTCCGACAGCAGAATCATTATCGTGATGGTGCTTATCACCACCGCGAGAGCGTTACGGAAGAGCGTCAGCAGCGTGCGCGTGCGGGCGCTTGGCATCGGGCGGCCGTGTATGTCAGATGCCAGTCGGTTTTCAATCAGGCTGGCCAGCAGCGTCCAGCCAACGGCTGAGAAGAACAGGATCAGGGTGATACGAATAATAATATCGACGGTTTTCTCCCCCGCGCCGTTGGTCAGCCAGGCCCACATATCGAACAGGCCCCATGCGTTTAACAGCAGCATCACGGCTGCACAAACGGTAAGAATGCGCGCCAGTTTTAAGGAAGCAGAAATCCAGCCGTTCAGGCGTTTTTGCAGCTCGGGATAGCTGCGTTGCACCTGCGGTGAAAGCGTAATCGTTTTTGCGATCCAGCGCGAAAGCATGCCGGAGATAAACGCGGCGATGCCGATAATCGCCAGGCTATGCACGGATGCGCCCATCATCCATTTCAGACTGTTGCCCGGATTAAACAGCGAGAAGAAAAACAGCGCCACAAAATAGG
>DALYUA010000116.1:0-8523 GCA_031993245.1 Buttiauxella sp.
AGTGAACGGCATTTTGTTTGGTAAAGCGGAAGTGGTGGTTCTCAACGATAAATACGGCCTGCGCATTATTGAGTTCAACAATAAAGATCTGGGCGAGCTGGCAAGATGATCCGTTTGTTGCTCCGCCTGTTGAATACCAAAGGCGGCCTGAGCGTCCTGCTGCTTGTGGGGCTGAGCTTATCGCCATTGCTTTATGCCGCCAACGGCGACATCACCCTTTTCAGCACCGCCGGCAACAGCGCGGCGGGGCAGGATTACAACGTCAAGATTGAAATTCTGATCCTGATGACGTTGCTTGGCCTGCTGCCGATCATGCTGCTGATGATGACCTGCTTTACCCGCTTTATTATCGTGCTGGCGATTTTGCGCCAGGCGCTTGGTCTGCAACAAAGCCCGCCAAATAAAATCCTCACCGGCATTGCGCTGGCGCTGACCCTGCTGGTCATGCGTCCGGTCTGGACGACGGTGTATAACGACGCCGTTTTGCCCTTCCAGAACGATGAAATCACCATGAAAGAAGCGCTGGTGAAAGCCGAAGTTCCGATCAAGAAATACATGCTCGCCCAGACGAATAACAAAGCCATGTCGCAGATGATGGACATTGCCGGCGTTAAAGGCGACGCGCGCGAACAGGATTTAACCGTGGTCACGCCGGCCTACCTGCTCAGCGAGCTGAAAACCGCCTTCCAGATTGGTTTTATGATTTACATCCCGTTTCTGGTCATCGATCTCATCGTAGCCAGTATTCTGATGGCCATGGGCATGATGATGCTGTCGCCGCTGATTGTTTCCCTGCCGTTTAAGCTGATGCTGTTTGTGCTGTGCGACGGCTGGACGCTGATTGTCGGTACGCTCACCGCAAGCGTGCAGGGGCTATAGCCATGATGAATATGGATACCGCCGGGGACATTATGGCCGCCGGCATTCAACTGGTGCTGCTCATCTCTGCGGTTGCGATTGTTCCCAGCCTGCTGGTCGGCCTGTGCGTGAGTATTTTCCAGGCCACCACCCAGATTAACGAACAAACCTTAAGCTTCCTGCCGCGCCTTGTGGTCACTCTGCTGGTGCTGATATTTGGCGGTAAGTGGATGCTAACCAGGCTGGTGGATTTTACCGTCGAGATTTTTCACCAGGCGGCGAGCCTGGTAGGCTAAATCACGATGGGAATTAACATACACGACCTGCTCAATCCGCTAATGGCGTTGTGGCTGCCGTTTATTCGTATCCTCTCATTTCTGCATTTTTGCCCGGTGCTCGATAACAAAGCCTTTTCACGCAGGATAAAAATAGCCACGGCGCTTGCACTAACCGTGTTGATCACGCCGATGCTGCCGAACAATGTGACGCTCAACGAGTTAGTGTCCATGCGCAGCATTATGTTGATTGGCGAGCAGATTCTGTGGGGCTTTTTATTCGGTATGACATTGCAGCTGGTATTCGTGGCGCTGCAAACGGCAGGACATATTTTGTCGATGAATATGGGACTTGGGATGGCAATGATGAACGATCCGGTCAACGGTTCGTCTACCACGGTTATCTCGCAGATTATTTTCGTCTTTTGCGCCCTGCTGTTTTTTATTATGGACGGGCACCTGCTTGTGGTGACTATTCTGTTTAAAGGCTTTAGCTACTGGCCCATCGGCCAGGCTATCAACCAGCCCACCCTGGTGCAGCTTTCGCAAAGCCTCGGCTGGATTATGGCTTCCGCTACGCTTATCGCTTTGCCGACCACCTTTGTGATGATGATTGTACAAGGCGGATTCGGCCTGCTTAACCGCGTTTCACCCACTCTGAACCTGTTTTCTCTTGGCTTCCCGATAAGCATGCTGTTTGGGTTGCTGTGCATCACAATGATTGTCACTCATATTCCGGATCACTACCTCAATCTGACCAATGAGATCCTCGCAAGGCTTGATGCCATAAGGACACAGTAATGTCTGCATCAAGCGGCGATAAAAGCGAAAAACCTACCGCCGGGAAACTGCGTAAGGCACGGCAGAAAGGGGATATTCCGCGCTCAAAAGATCTCACCATGGCGGTTGGCCTCGTGGCGTCTTTTATCACGCTGGGCTCTTTCTTCCCCTATTACCGCTCGTTGATTGGCGACTCTTTTTTGTCCGTTGGAATGATGGCGGGCAGGCTCGACGACAGCGGCGCGCTAAGTCAGTTTCTGCTGCTTAACGTGTTTGTCATCCTGAAATTTATCGCCACCCTGGTGCCGATTCCGCTGGCCTGCGTTGTGGCGAGCCTTATTCCCGGCGGCTGGATTTTTACCCCCAACAAGCTTATCCCGGACTTTAAGAAGCTCAGCCCAATCGCCGGATTTAAGCGCATGTTTTCCGGCAGCCACTATGTTGACGTCGCCAAGATGCTCGCCAAGTGCGGAATTATTCTTGTGGTGCTGTATGTGATGGTCCACGACTCGCTTGACGGACTGCTGCATCTGCAACAGCTCTATTTATTACAGGCGATCGCCAATGGGTTTGGCATTTTCCATCATGTTATTAGCTATTTCATCGCCGTTATCGTGGTGTTCGCCCTGCTGGACGTGCCGCTGAGCAAGTTCATGTTCACCAAAAAGATGAAGATGACCAAGCAGGAAGTAAAAGAAGAGTACAAAAACAACGACGGTAATCCGCAGATTAAAGGCCGTATTCGCCAGCTGCAGCGGCAGATGGCGATGGGCCAGGTCAACAGCACGGTGCCAACCGCCGATGTGATTATCACCAACCCGACCCACTTTGCGGTGGCGTTGAAATACGACCCCAACAAGGCGGAAGCGCCCTATATCGTCGCCAAAGGCGTGGACGATATCGCGCTGCTTATTCGTGAAGTGGCGCGCAATCACAATATTGAAGTGGTGGAGTTTCCACCGCTGGCGCGAGCGGTTTACTACACCACCCGCGTGAATCAACAGATTCCGGCACAGCTTTTTCGTGCCATCGCACACGTTCTGACATACGTGATGCAGGTTAAGTCCTGGCGCGCAGGCCAGGTCGAGCAGAAACCCCGCCTGAACAGGCAAATTGACATTCCGAAAGAGGTATTGAAAGCCGATGGCAAACAGTAAGTTTATGCAGGCTTTTGCCGCCCTGAGAAAAACGCACGTCGGCGTGCCGATTCTGTTACTCAGCGTGCTGGCAATGATTATTCTGCCGCTGTCACCGCTGGTGCTGGATGTTCTGTTTACCTTCAACATCGTGCTGGCGGTTATCGTGCTGCTGGTGGCGGTAAACAGTAATCGTCCGCTGGATTTCGCCGTTTTCCCGACGATTTTGCTGGTAACCACCCTGATGCGCCTGACGCTAAACGTCGCCTCAACGCGCGTGGTGTTACTGCACGGTCATGAAGGGGAAGGCGCGGCCGGTAAGGTTATTGAAGCGTTCGGCCAGGTTGTAATTGGCGGGAATTTCGTGGTGGGCTTCGTGGTGTTCATCATCCTGATGATCATCAACTTTGTGGTGGTAACCAAAGGTGCGGAGCGTATTTCCGAAGTGTCGGCGCGCTTTACCCTTGATGCCCTACCCGGTAAACAAATGGCGATTGATGCCGACCTGAACGCCGGTATTATCAATCAACAGCAGGCGCAGAAACGGCGTAAAGAGGTGGCCAGCGAAGCCGATTTCTATGGTGCGATGGACGGCGCCTCGAAGTTTGTGCGCGGCGATGCCATCGCCGGGATCATGGTGCTGGTAATCAACATCATCGGCGGGATTTGTATCGGGATCTTTAAGTACGATCTCGATGCCGGCCATGCCTTCCAGCAGTATGTGCTGCTGACCATCGGTGACGGCCTTGTCGCCCAGATCCCTTCCCTGCTGCTGGCAACCGCATCGGCGATTATCGTGACCCGCGTGAGCGATGGCGGTGACGTTAGCGATGAAGTTAAGGCCCAGCTGCTCGCCAAACCAAACATTCTCTACACCGCCGCCTTTGTGATGTTTATCCTGGCGATTGTGCCGGGAATGCCGCATATCGCCTTCCTGAGTTTTACCGCTCTGTTGCTGTTTGCCGCCTGGAGGCAAAGCAAGGTCGTAACCCAGGCCGAGCCGGAAACCGACATGGAGGCGATAAGCGAGGCGCTGACTCATGACAATACGCCGTCGGTAAGCTGGGAGAGTATTCCGCTGGTGGAGCCGATTGGGCTGAACCTGGGCTTTAAGCTGGTGACGCTTGTGGATAGCGCAAAAGGCAGTCCGCTGTCGCAACGTATACGCGGCGCACGTCAGGTCATTTCGGAGACCTGCGGCGTGCTGCTGCCGGAAATTCGCATCCGGGAGAACTTCCGCCTTAAACCGGCGCAGTATGCCATTCATATCAACGGCATCCGCGTGGCGCTGGGTGAAGTTCACGCCGACAAGATGATGGCAATTCCAGGCTCCGAGCTGTATGGCGAAATCGACGGCGTGCTGGATACCGATCCGGCCTACGGCATGGCGATCGTCTGGATTGACCCGGAGCACAAAGCGCGGGCGCTGAATCTGGGTTATCAGGTAGTGGATTGCGCAAGCGTGGTCGCCACTCACGTTAACAAAGTGGCGCGCGGGCATTTACCCGAGCTGTTCAATTACGACGATATTACCCATCTGCATTCGCGCTTAAGCCAGCAGGCGCCGAAGCTGGCAGAGGATTTAAATAACGCGCTCAATTACAGCCTGTTGCTGAGAGTTTATCGCCAGCTGCTGCAGGAACAGGTGTCGCTAAAAGACATTGTGACCATCGCCTCTACCCTGCTGGAAAGTTCGGCGGTGACCAAAGATCCGCTGCTGCTGACCGCTGATGTGCGCTATGCCCTGCGCCGCGCCATCATCCATAACATCAACGGCGATCGTAAGTCTCTTTCAGCCTATACGATTGATAATGCGTTAGAAACAATGCTGCTGAATGCGCTGAATCAATCCCAGCAAACGGGCAAAGTGACGCTCGATAGCTTCCCGGTCGATCCAAATATCTTGCAGCAGCTGCAAAATACGATGCCGATGATTTATGAGCAGATGAAAGCGAAAGGAATGCCGCCGCTTCTACTGGTCACGCCGCAGCTACGGCCGATTCTTTCGCGCTACGGCCGCCTGTTCTGTGCCGGGCTGCATGTGCTTTCTTACAATGAGATACCAGACGACAGCGATTTGAATATTGTGGGGACGCTGGCGTGACGGGGAGTTGGGGCGTGAATTGATGCGCCCCGCTGCCCGGCACCCTACTGGTCTAAGTAACGCATTTTCCAGCTAACTATGGTAAGCGGCATGTCCTTCACGTTTTTGCTTTCAGAGGTGTAATAGTGCAATTGCAGTTTGCCTTGTGCTGAAGACGAGATGCGCGCCGCCCAGATTTTTCCTTCCGGGGTATACATAATAATCGCCGTCTGGCGATTTGCCGCGCCGCGTACCCACATCGACAGAACTCTGGCACCTATATTGTCTATATCTTCCTGATAGATATAGACGTTCGCGGTGTCGACAAATTTTTGATAATCATCGCCGGTAAGCATACGGAACTGTTTATCACGCGCTTCATTGTCAAAGATCCCCATCGATAATAAGGTTGGCTTCGGGCGGGGATCGCTATTTGCTTTTTCGTAACGGCCGTCAAGGAATACTCCCGATGGCATCGACAACCGGCAGCCCCAGTCGGCGTTGCTGTGTACCTGCAGCGAACCATCTTTTTTGGGAATAATCAGCATCTTGCAATTACTTGTGTCTTTCACTCTTTCGACAACGGCCATGCCGTAGACTTTGCGTGCTTCCGCCGTGAAATCATCTTTATTCAACCCGGCCCAGGTACGCATATCAATGGTTACGCTCCATTCGGCGCTGCGGCTGAACTGAATAGTACCGCCACTCATATTAGGCGCCCGTAAATTCCACCACTGTCCTTGCCAGTCAAATTTGCCGTCAACGTCGGACATGGTGCTGATCCCTTCGTAATAGGCGCGCTCAATGCAGCTCTCTGTCGTGCAGTTTTCCAGCGACTTTTCCCACTGGGTGTAAGTTTTGTACACTTTTTCAGCATCGTTTTTAATAAGCATTGTGCGATAAATAATCGACATAGTACTGTCCAGCCAGTGGAGGCTGTCGTCATTACAGATGGTGTTTTCAAGAGGCGTAATGGCTCGTTGGCAATTCACCGCCAGAGCGCTGCCGCTAAAAACGCTCAGACAAATAAGTAAACCAAAAGCGAAGGGCTTTAACATAGGAAAGAACTCTGGGGGCATGAGAAAACATTTTGTCCAAAAGCACTATTGTTTGCAATATAAAATATCGCCCCTATATAAATTGAAAAATTAATGAAAACGAGACGTTAAGATAAATCCAGAAAGGTCGCCTTAAAGAGAGAGTTTAATATTTAAAGGATGATGAACGTATGAAAATCGACGGGAGTAACGCCACCCGGATAGCTTCAACGCACACAGATATACAACGCAAACCTTTAGGTATCGAGCGGGTTAGCGGCCACATCTGCCCACAAACCGGCTACTGGCAAATGCTCGGCTCTGCTGTCAGCCCCGTTGTTAACGTACAAAAAGGCACTATTTTGCCCTTTTATCAGGGGCAACCCGTCGGCTGGAAACTAAAAAAATATGATTTAAGCGCAGGGATAGACGATTAAAAACCCGCCGCCCCGGCTCGTACAAGTTACATTATCTTTAACATGAACGAGTCGTTTATTATTAGACCAGGAATAACGGAATTTACGCTGACTCCCGCAGCACCAGCTCGCCGGAAATAATAATTTTTTGCGTGGGCAGCGTTGGCGCTTTTATTTTATTAACGATAAGCGTCGCCGCCTGACGCCCTGTCTCTTCGCTTGATGCCGAAACGTAGCTAAACAATGGCGAAGTCAGATTGATGTGCATCATATCTTCAAAGCCTATCAATGAAACCTGCTGGGTCAGAAACACATCTTTGCCCACGGTGCGCCCTACCTGCTGGATGCCGCTCAGACAGCCGATGATCACCGACGGAGAATGGCAGAGTATGGCGGTAATTTTGTTGCTTTGCTCAAGAAGCAGGCGAGTTGCCGTAGCCGCCGCGAGCGTATCATTATCGCAGGCTGGCGCCCACTCCTCACGAAAGGGTAAATCGTACTGCGCGAGTGCCCCGCGATAGCCCAGTAGCCGTTCGTGACGAATCAGACAACCGGCTGTGCCGCCGAGCCAGGCGATATTTCGGTGTCCGCGTTCAATCAGATAACGCGTTGCCTGGTTTCCGGCCTGACGGTTATCACGCCCGATAATATCTCTGCTGCTGGTGACGGAGGATTCAGAGATAACCACCGTTGGCAACGGACATTCCGTTATCAGTTCGGGGACGGACGACGAGTGGTGATCCGCATGCAGATAAATCACTCCCGCTACGCCCTGCTGGGCAAAAGAGGTTAGGCATTGGCGTAACTGCTGCCCCTCGTCCTGCGGCTGGCCGAGAAAGACCATGAACCCCTGTTTTTCAAGGTGTTGTACTACGCTTGCCGTTACGTTCACGGAAAACGAGTCGGAAAAATCGCGGATAATCAGGCCAATAAGATTTGAAGTATTTGAGCGCAGGTTCGCCGCCGCCGTGTTATGAACATAGCCAAGCTGCTTAATGGCGGCGTTAACCTTGTCAATAGTGGCTTCGGATATTTTTCCCTTATTACGCAGCACCAGAGACACCGTTGAAACGGAGACGCCAGCCAGCCGGGCTACATCAATGATATTGACCTTTTTCATCCCGCTCCTTTCATGCAAATTTCCTTGTTATCAATACCATAAAGCCCCCGGTAAACCTACAGGGGGCGGCTACAACTTTAAAGGCGTTATTTACCCATCATCGTCGACATCGTCTGGGCGATAAACTGCGCCCTTGCGCCGAATATCACCTGAATACCCGAATCGCCAACAAACACCACGCCACGCGCGCCAAGGCTGTTCAGGCCGTCTTTATCGACTTTATCGCTTTTATCTACCTCAAGACGCAGGCGCGTGATGCAGGATCCGACCGAGCTGATATTTTCCGCTCCGCCCAGCAGACCGATGATGTCGCCAGCCAGTTCAGTATCGGTTTTGTCACTGGCATTCGCCGTAACATCCGCACGGCCCGGCGTTTTCACGTCAAAGCGACGGATTACAAAGCGGAAGGTGAAGTAGTAAATCAGCGCCATCGGCACGCCTACCACCACCGCCATCAGGAAGTTGGTCTGATAGCCGTTAAACGACGGCAGGATACCAAAGGAAATATAGTCAATCATGCCCGCCGAGAAGGACTTGGCGATATGCGCGTGCAGCAGGTACATACACATATATGACAGGCCGGCCATAATCGCGTTAAAGACATAGAGGATCGGCGCCACAAAGATAAAGGTAAATTCAACCGGCTCGGTGATGCCCGTCAGGAAACAGGTCAGCGCCGCAGAGAACAGAATACCGGAGGCAATTTTCTTATTTTTGGTGTTCGCTTCGTGATACATCGCAAGGCATGCGGCCGGCAGCGCAAACAGCATCAGCGGGAACTCACCCTGCATGAATTTACCGGCATTCTGGTAACTGTC
>DALYUA010000117.1:0-8418 GCA_031993245.1 Buttiauxella sp.
TATGCGTTCTTCCTAACCTAATTCTCTCAAAACCGAGAGAAATCATTGAAAAGTGCAAGCCCCATTAACATCACCAGCAGAATAGAGCCGATGCGGTAACTAAAGTCTTGAACTCGCTCGGAAACCGGTCCGCCCTTCAGTTTTTCAATCGCCAAAAAGAGCAGATGCCCGCCGTCCAGAACGGGGAGCGGAAACAGGTTGATAATTCCTAAATTGACGCTGATAAGCGCCAGGAACATCAGATAGTAAATCAACCCGAATTCCGCCGACATACCTGCCCCTTGAGCTATGGAGATTGGCCCACTGAGGTTGTTCAGTTTTACGTCACCGGTTATTAATTTCCCCAACATGTTGACCGTCAGCTTCATCAGTTGCCAGGTTTTACCCGTGGCTTCTGCTACCGCGACAAACGGCCCATACTGGCGCACTGTCTTGTACTCATCCGGCAGCGGGATAACCTTTGGTACCACACCCGCAAACCCTTCAGCCTTCGCTTTACCCGGTTTTGTATCCGGTATAAGCGTTAAAGACAAGGGCTGCCCCTGTCTTTCTACTTCAACCGCCAGAGACTGGCCTGCATTATCACGTACCAGGCTTACAAAATCTGTCCACTGGGCGATAACCGCACCGTTGACTTTAACGATCCTGTCCCCGGCTTGCAAACCCGCCTTGCTGGCTGCGGATTCAGGTTGTACTTCTTCAAGCACCGTCTCAACTTGCGGGCCACGCGGCCTGATACCTAACGAGACAACGGGATCTTCTCTGTCTGGTTCAAACTGCCAGTTCCGCAAATCAAGATTTTTCTCGCTGGTCTGACTGGTGCCAAAAGGCGCCAGGCTAACGCGCGCGTTTTCATCGCCAATCTTCGCGACCAGAGCAAGACGAACAGCATCCCAATCAGGCGTTTCGATGCCATCTATCGCTTTAAGTTCCGTGCCTGGCGCAATTTGTGCGCTCGCCGCTATTGAGTTGGGTACTATTTCACCAACAACCGGACGAACGGCAGGAACACCGATGATAAACACCAGCCAGTAAGCAAATATCGCGAAGATGAAGTTGGCAACCGGCCCGGCGGCGATAATAGCCGCACGCTGGGCCAGGGTTTTATTGTTGAAAGCATAATGGCGTAGCTCCGGGCTGACCGGCTCAACACGCTCATCAAGCATTTTGACATAGCCGCCCAGTGGGATGAGCGCGATAACGAACTCAGTGCCGTGGCTGTCCAGACGCCGCCAGAGCGCTTTACCAAAACCAATGGAAAAGCGTTCAACGCGCACGCCACAAAGGCGGGCAACCCAGAAATGGCCAAACTCATGCACGGTGATCAAAACACCCAGTGCAACGATAAATGCAGCCAGATTCCAGAGTATGCTCAGCATAAAACCTTCCGTTAAATCGTCCTGAAAACGAGCAAAAGCAGACAGGCAAAGACCGGCACCGCCGCCGTCAGACTGTCAATGCGATCCAGAATACCACCATGTCCGGGGATCATGTGACCGCTATCTTTAATCCCTGCTTCACGTTTGAACATACTTTCGGTTAAATCACCCAGTACGGATGCAAGCGCTGCGATAACTGAGCACACCAGCAGGATAGCGGGTGCAACTTCCAGGTTCGCCCACATGCCGAACATCCACGAGATAACAGCCGAGGTAAATAGCCCGCCGATAAAACCTTGCCAGGTTTTACCCGGTGAAACTTTTGGTGCCAGCTTATGCTTGCCGAACATTTTACCGAAGAGGTAAGCGCCGGAATCAGCCCCCCAGACGAGGATCATAACGTACAGCAACCACAGCGAACCCGTATAGTGGTTGATGTCGTAATGCCAGCTGCGCAGCGCAATCATGCCCCAGAAAAACGGCACGATCGTCAACAGACCGAAGATCAGCCTCAGCGTTCTGGAGTTACGCCAGAACGCCGCAGAAGCTGGATAAAACAGCACCAGCAGCAGGGCGACTCCCCACCAGACAAGTGACGCCCAGAGCGAAAATTCAATCAATGGAATATGCACCGTGTGGCGATATTCAGGTAATGCAAAAAGCATCAACGCCAGCAGCAGCCCACAAAGTACCGCCAACCATACCCGCTGGGATCGCGCTTTAAATCCAGCCAGTTGCCCCCATTCCCATGCGCTCAACATACACACGACAAGGGTAGTGATAGCAAAACCGACCGGCGGAAGCAGGAACAGCGCGGCAATGACAACAGGTATTAAAATAAACGCAGAAATCAGGCGATACTTCAGCAAAAGTGACCCCCAACAGGCTTATTCGCCACCAGGTGCAGTGCCGCCAAAACGACGCTCTCGATTCGCAAAAGCATTTAGCGCACCTTCAAAGTCTTGTTCATCGAAATCAGGCCAAAGAACATCCGTAAAGTAAAGCTCTGCATAGGCAATCTGCCAAATCAGAAAATTACTGATACGATGCTCCCCTCCTGTCCTAATTACTAAATCCACGGGGGCCAGCTCATTCATGCAGACCTGCTGACTAAGCAACTCTTCATCAATCTGGTCCGGGCGCAACAAACCTTCCTGCACCTGCTCGGCGAGATGCCGAACTCCCTGAATAATATCCCAACGACCGCCATAATTCGCGGCGATGTTAAGCGTTAAACCGGTATTTTGACTGGTCAGCGCTTCGGCTTTGTTAATTCTTTCCTGCAGACGCGAGTTAAATCGGCCGGTGTCGCCGATGATGCGCAGACGAACATTGTGACGATGTAAACTTTTGACTTCGCTGTCTAAAGCCCACACAAACAACTCCATCAACGCACTCACTTCCTGCGCCGGGCGATTCCAGTTTTCACTGCTGAAAGCATAAAGCGTGAGCGCCTCAATACCGTTATTTGCAGCAAAACTGACAGCCCGGCGGACGGATTTCGCTCCCGCTTTATGACCAAAGACCCTCATTTTCCCTTGTCGTTTAGCCCAACGACCATTGCCATCCATAATAATGGCAACATGGCGAGCGCCATGTGCGGATGCGGTTTCGCTTAATTGTTGGTTTGCTGACAACATAACGCGTAATAATTCCCTGATAAGGATTAAGCGGTACTCGAGAATGGCTTCGGTCTTCGCATAAAAAAGCCGTGCTATGACACGGCTTTCCACCTTTCAATCAGCCATATCCGATGGAAAGGTGGCGCAGACTATATCACTGAAGCACAACGCTAACAAATGGCGGGACGCCAGCCGATTGAATTATCATCGGTTAGCGACACGCGTCACCAGATTTCTGGCGACTTCACGTGCGGTTGCATCCACCGCCTGTACCTCGTCGACGCTTTGTGGCTCCGTCAGGTCAACTTGTTCCAGCACCGCACGGTTAAGGGCAGCGATATCCGTAAATCGCAGGCGATGGTGCAGGAAGGCATCCACCACAATCTCATTCGCCGCGTTAAGTACGGTTGTCGCCGCCTGCCCCTGCTCAAAGGCTTCAATCGCAAGCTTAAGGCAAGGATAGCGGTGATAATCTGGCTCCATAAAGGTAAAGGTGCCAATTTTGCAGAAATCCAGCAGCTCAACTCCCGAGACTACGCGTTCCGGGAACGCCATTGCATGGGCGATAGGCGTACGCATATCTGGTGCGCCTAACTGAGCCAGTACGCTACCGTCACGGTAACGCACCATCGAGTGGATAACTGACTGCGGGTGGATCAGCACTTCCATTTGGTTGGCGTGAGCATTAAACAGCCAACGGGCTTCAATATACTCGAGACCTTTATTCATCATGGTGGCGGAGTCGACGGAGATTTTACGCCCCATCGACCAGTTCGGATGGCTACATGCCTGGTCTGGCGACATTGCCGCCAGTTCGCCAACAGGCGTTTCACGAAACGGGCCACCAGACCCGGTAAGGATAATGGACGAAACGCCGTTATCTTCCAGACCAGCGTATCCCAGGTTCTGTTGAATTGTTTCCGGTAAACTCTGAAAAATCGCGTTATGTTCGCTGTCGATCGGCAATAATTGCGCCCCGCTGCGCTGTACGGCATCCATAAACAGACGTCCGCAGGTCACCAGCGATTCTTTATTTGCCAGCAGAACTTGCTTACCCGCCGCGATAGCCGCAAGGGTTGGCAGCAAACCAGCAGCGCCAACAATCGCCGCCGTCACCTGATCGACTTCATCCAGCGCGGCCATGTCACAGGCGGCTTTCTGCCCTGCCAGCACCTGAGTCGCACTGCCCTGCTCGCGCAGGATTTCGCGCAGCTGTTTAGCAGAAGGCTCATCATCCATCACGGCCCATTTCGGTCGGAACTCCAGACACTGCTCAGCCATGCGCGCGACATTCTTCCCGGCAACCAGCGCCGTAACGGAAAACTGCTCGGGATTATGACGGACAACGCTAAGGGTGCTGGTGCCGATAGAACCGGTGGAACCGAGGATGGTTAGCTGCTTCATGAAGAACTCTGAATGGTTGTAGTAATAAGGAACAAGTGTGCGGCGGCAAATAAGGCTTGTCTATGCCTTTGAGCCAAAAGCAAAACGCCGTAAACAAAACCCGTGAAGCGAATCACGGCCTGCGTACGGCGTTTAATCTGTCACGGTGACGATTAGAACTGCATTAACTCAGTTTCTTTATCAGTCAGAGCCGCATCGATTTTTTTGATAGCGGCGTCAGTCATTTTCTGCACATCGTCCTGCGAGCGGCGATCGTCATCTTCACTGATTTCTTTATCTTTCAGCAGCGTCTTCACTTTGTCGTTAGCATCGCGACGCACGTTACGTACCGCAACGCGAGCGCCTTCAGCTTCACCACGAACAACTTTGATCAGATCTTTACGGCGTTCTTCCGTCAGCGCAGGCAGTGGAACACGGATATCGCTGCCGGCAGAGCTTGGGTTCAGACCCAGGTCTGAGGTCATGATAGCTTTCTCAACGGCCGGGCTCATGGAGCGGTCGAACACGTTGATTTTCAGCGTACGGGAATCTTCAACCGTCACGCTGGCCAGCTGGCGCAACGGGGTTGGCGTACCGTAGTATTCCACTACGATGCCATCCAGCAAGCTTGGGGAAGCACGGCCAGTACGTACTTTGCTAATTTGGGTTTTGAATGCTTCAACGCATTTTTCCATACGTACTTCAGCATCTTTTCTGATATCGCTAATCACGTTACGAATCCTTGAAAACAGGTTATCAGGCAGACCACGCTTACCTCCGCAACATTCATGCTGCGAGCTAAGTATAGCCCTGTTTATTCTTGAGTGTTGTTAAAGCCAAATCTTACCCTGATTAGGCTTCGAGCGAAATTACTCGGTAATCAAAGTGCCTTCTTTTTCACCCATCACCACGCGACGCAGCGCGCCTGGCTTATTCATATTGAACACACGAATCGGCAATTTGTGGTCACGGGCCAGGGTAAAGGCGGCCAGATCCATCACTTTCAGCTCTTTATCCAGCACTTCCGTATAGGTCAGCTGCTCATAAAGGGTTGCGCCAGGATCTTTAACCGGGTCGGCTGTGAAGACGCCGTCTACTTTGGTGGCTTTCAACACCACGTCCGCTTCGATTTCGATACCGCGCAGGCAAGCGGCAGAATCCGTAGTGAAGAAGGGGTTGCCGGTACCGGCAGCCAGGATCACTACGCGGTTATTACGCAACAGACTGATTGCTTCGGCCCAACTGTAGTTATCGCATACACCGTTTAATGGGATAGCGGACATCAGGCGGGCGTTCACATAGGCGCGATGGAGCGCGTCGCGCATCGCCAGGCCGTTCATCACGGTCGCCAGCATGCCCATGTGGTCGCCCACAACACGGTTCATGCCGGCTTTCGCCAGGCCCGCTCCGCGGAATAAGTTGCCACCGCCAATTACCACCCCGACCTGAATACCCAGTTCAACCAGCTCTTTAATTTCCTGAGCCATACGGTCCAGTATGCTCGCATCAATACCAAAACCTTCGGTGCCCTGCAGGGCCTCGCCGCTCAGCTTAAGTAGAATGCGTTTATAGACGGGTTTTGCGTTGGTAGCCATGTTTCTTTCCTGAGAACAGTAAACGTTTGGGGATGGAAAATTCTGGCGACATTGTGTCGCATATCAGCAAGAACTGTATCAGATCAGACTGATATTTAAGGCTGGATAAAAAGGAACCGCCAACTGGCGGCTCCTTTTTTAACATTAAGACTGCTTGGACATTGCAGCAACTTCTGCTGCGAAGTCAGTCTCAACTTTCTGGATGCCTTCGCCCACTTCAAAGCGGATGAAGTTAGTAACATCGGCATTGTGCTCTTTCAGGAACTGACCAACGGTTTTGCTTGGGTCAATAACGAAAGGCTGGCCGGTCAGAGAAACTTCGCCGGTGAATTTCTTCATGCGGCCTTCAACCATTTTCTCTGCGATTTCTTTTGGCTTGCCAGACTGCATGGCGATGTCCAGCTGAACCTGGTACTCTTTCTCTACCACTTCAGCAGACACATCTTCAGGCTTAACGAATTCAGGCTTGCTCGCTGCAACGTGCATTGCAATTTGCTTAACCAGATCTTCGCTCGCGCCTTTAGCTGCAATCAGAACGCCAATACGCGCGCCGTGCAGATAGCTACCCAGCACTTCGCCTTCAAGAGAAGCAACGCGGCGGATGTTGATGTTTTCACCAATCTTGGCAACCAGCGCTACACGCTCTTCTTCGAACTGGGCTTTCAGCACTTCAACGTCAGTGATTTTGCCAGCAACGGCTGCATCCAGCACTTTGTCAGCGAACGCCTGGAAACCACCATCTTTAGCAACGAAGTCAGTCTGGCAGTTAACTTCCAGAATCACACCGTAGTTGCCTTCGATTTTGGTTTTGATCACGCCGTCAGCAGCTACGTTGCCTGCTTTCTTAGCAGCTTTGATAGCGCCAGATTTACGCATGTTTTCGATTGCCAGCTCGATGTCGCCGTTAGCTTCAGTCAGTGCTTTTTTGCAATCCATCATGCCTGCGCCAGTACGCTCACGCAGTTCTTTTACCAGAGCAGCGGTAATTTCAGCCATTCTTTAATCCTCGGTTATCTCGTGAAGAGAGATAAGCCCTGGTTCACGTGTTGACGAACCCTGGCTCAAAATAAAAAGGGGGCCTGAGACAGGCCCCCTAACCAAACTATGCAATACCTGGTTAATAAGGGCTCGAGAGAGCGACCTTATTATTCAGCTTCTACGAAGCTTTCTTCTGCCTGAGCAGCCAGATCCTGAGAACGGCCTTCACGCACGGTAGCTGCAACAGCACCCAGGTACAGAGTAACAGCGCGGATTGCGTCGTCGTTGCCTGGGATTACGAAATCAACGCCATCTGGATCGGAGTTGGTATCAACGATAGAGAACACTGGGATACCCAGGTTGTTAGCTTCTTTGATAGCAATGTGTTCGTGATCGGCATCGATTACGAACAGAGCATCCGGCAGGCCGCCCATGTCTTTGATACCGCCCAGGCTGTTTTCCAGCTTGTCCAGTTCACGGGTGCGCATCAGCGCTTCTTTCTTGGTCAGTTTTTCGAAGGTACCGTCCTGGGACTGAGTTTCCAGATCTTTCAGACGTTTGATGGACTGACGAACGGTTTTCCAGTTAGTCAGCATACCGCCCAACCAGCGATGGTTCACGAAGAACTGATCGCAGCTCAGAGCAGCTTCTTTTACTGGTTCGCTTGCAGCGCGCTTGGTACCAACGAAAAGGATTTTACCTTTACGAGAAGAAATCTTGCTCAGCTCAGCCAGGGCTTCGTTGAACATTGGAACAGTTTTCTCAAGGTTGATGATGTGAACTTTGTTACGTGCGCCGAAGATGAAAGGCTTCATTTTCGGGTTCCAGTAACGGGTCTGGTGACCAAAGTGAACACCAGCCTTGAGCATGTCGCGCATGGAAACAGTTGCCATGTTTAAAACCTCTATAAAGTAATTGGGGTTAAGCCTCCACGTATCCCATATTACCGACCCCTGAGGGCACCCCGGAATATGTGTCGATACGTGTGTGTTATTTACACAAAGTGAGAGTGTTGGCCGCGTGCCGAAAATCGGCACAACAGTCCGGCGCGCTTTATACCACAAAAGAGACTCTGACTCCAATAGTTGTTAGCAGACGCAGCGACTCTCCATTCTCAATTTGGCAGGGTTAGTACGCCCTGATACCATTAACGTACACCTGCTCAATTATTGTCGAAAAGTCGACACCTGCGGACCAAATTAATGGCTATTTCAATTAAAACATCTGAAGAAATCGAAAAAATGCGCGTCGCGGGCGCTCTTGCCGCTGAAGTGCTGGAAATGATCGAAGCTCACATCAAGCCTGGCGTGACGACCGGCGAACTTGACCGTATCTGCGATGATTACATTGTAAATAAACAGCATGCGGTCTCTGCATGCCTGGGCTATCACGGCTTCCCGAAATCCGTCTGCATCTCTATTAACGAGGTGGTTTGCCACGGTATTCCGGACGACGAAAAAG
>DALYUA010000118.1:0-8319 GCA_031993245.1 Buttiauxella sp.
ATTCGGCGTTTTCCGGCGTGAGCGGCAAAGAGCTGGCGAACGATCCGCTGATGCTGGTGCGGGGTTCTCAGCTTGCGCTGCAACAAAGCGCCAGCCAGTTGCGCATGATAGACGGCTGGCTGGTGGCGAAAGATAAGCAGGGTCGCTACTGGTACATGCTGCACGGCGAGCTGAAAGGTTCCTCGTTTGATATGCAGCGCGGCCGGGAAACGGTGGAGCAGCTTCGGGCTTTACAGCATAAGCTGGAGCAGCAGTTCCCGCAGGCTAAAGTGATGTCGCGCGGCACGCTGTTTTACAGCGATTATGCCAGCCAGCAGGCAAAGCACGATGTTTCTACGCTGGGCCTGGCGACCGTCGTTGGCGTATTGCTGCTGATCCTCATCGTTTTCCGCTCGGTTCGCCCATTATTGTTATGTGTCGTCTCCGTTAGCGCTGGCGCGCTTGCTGGCACAGCAGTCACGCTACTGTGCTTTGGTGAACTGCACCTGATGACGCTGGTGATGAGCCTGGGCATCGTCGGCGTTTCCGCGGATTACACGCTTTATTACCTCACCGAGCGCATGGTTCACGGCGCGGAAAGCTCGCCTCTGAACAGTCTGCGCAAGGTTCTGCCTGCGCTGTTGCTGGCGTTGAGCACCACGGTGCTGGCTTATTTAATTATGATCCTCGCGCCGTTCCCCGGCATTCGCCAGCTTGCGGTCTTTGCCGCCAGCGGTTTAACGGCTTCCTGCCTGACGGTTATTTGCTGGTATCCCTACGCGGTGCGTGGCCTGCCGGTGCGCGCAGCGCCCGGAAAAAAAATTCTTTCCGCCTGGCTTTCGGCATGGCAATGCAATAAATTCGTGCGTTTCGGTATTCCCCTGGCTTTGCTGGCTGTCAGCGTCGTGGGTCTGGCGATGCTGCGCGTGAACGACGATATTTCCACTTTACAGGCTCTGCCGCAGGATTTACTGCGTGAAGAGCAAAACATTACCGCGCTGACCGGCCAGGGAATGGATCAAAAATGGTTCGTGGTTTACGGCACCAGCGCGGAACAGACGCTCCAGCGCCTTGAAAAGCTGGCGCCGGAACTGGCTGCTTTACGCAAGCGTAAGATCATCGACGGGTATCGGCTGCTGCCGCTTGCCTCGCTTGAGCGTCAGCAGGCAGATTTACGCTTGCTGCGTGAAGCGGCGCCGGTGTTGCAAAAGCGGCTGGCGCAGACGGGCCTTACCGTGACGGCGCCGAATTTACAGCAAATGCCGGTCACGCCGGATATCTGGCAGCAAAGCGTTATCAGCAGCGGCTGGCGTTTGCTGTGGCTTACGCTTGCCGACGGGCAAAGCGGCGCGCTGGTGCCGGTAAACGGGGTTAATGACAGCCCGGCGTTAAGCGCCCTTGCGGAAAAGCTGCCGGGCGTCAGTTGGGTGGATCGTAAAAGCGCTTTTAACGCGCTGTTTGGCTTCTATCGCACCTTGTTAGCAGGCCTGCTGGCCGCAGCCGTTGCGGCGATTGCCGTAAGCTACATGCTGCGTCTGGGAGTCAGGCGCGGGCTTATAAACGTTGTGCCTTCGCTGCTGTCGCTCGGCGGAGGGCTCGCGGCCTTAGCCTTTAGCGGGTACGAGCTGAATTTATTTTCGCTGCTGGCGCTGGCGCTGGTGCTGGGCATCGGCATTAACTACACGATATTTTTCAGCAATCCACGCGGCACGCCGCTGACGTCGATGCTGGCGGTAAGCGTCGCCTTGCTGACTACTTTATTTACGCTGGGGATGTTGGTCTTTAGCACAACGCAGGCCATTTCAGGCTTTGGGATTGTGCTGAGCTGCGGAATATTCTGCGCATTTTTGACCGCTCCTCTGGCTTTGCCCGTTCAGGAAAAGGAAAATCCATGACCAGACTACGCACGCTAATTCTGCTGTTTAGCGCCATCTTGCTGAGTGCCTGCAGCACGCCGAAACAGGACCCGACCCGACCGCAGGCCTGGCTTAAACCGGGCACGCTGGTGACGCTCCCCGCGCCGGGCATTACGCCGACCATCAGCCAACAGCAGCTATTGAGCGCACGGGTGAATGGGAAAACGCAGTCGCTGATGGTACTGCTCAATGCCGATAACCAGAAAATCATGCTGGCCGGGCTGTCGCCGCTGGGGATCCGGTTATTCCGTCTGACCTATGACCGCACAGGAGTGAAAACCGAGCAGTCCATCACTCTGCCGGAACTGCCGCCGGCAAGCCAGGTGCTGGCCGATATCATGCTGAGCTACTGGTCGATTGCCGCCTGGCAGCCCCAGTTGCCAAAAGGCTGGACGCTAAAAGATATTGGTTCGCGCCGTGAGCTGCGTGATGACGGGAACGAGCTTATCGAGACGGTTCAGTACCTGACCCGCGATGGCAGCCGTCAGCCGGTCACTATTCAGCATCATCGCTTTGGCTATATCATCGCGATCCAACATCTGGACAATCAGTCATGATTTCATTAACCGCCGTCGGCATGCTCAACGCGATGGGAAATACGCTTGATGAGATTGCCGCAAGCCTGGTGGCAGGAAAAGCGCCGGGCATGGCGCCCGATCAGAATAACTGGCTGCCGCAGGGCAAGTGCTGGGTCGGACGAGTCACGGGCGAACTGCCAGACGTTCCCGCAGCACTTCCTCAGCATAACAGCCGCAACAACCGGCTGTTGCTGGCCGCACTTGTGCAAATTCAGCCGCAGGTTGACGAAGCTATCGCACGCTATGGGCGAGATCGCGTGGCCGTGGTGCTGGGCACCAGCACATCCGGGCTGGACGAAGCCGATCGCAGAGTGAGCGGGAGTAACGCTGCCTATCACTACAGCCAGCAGGAACTGGGCGATCCGTCGCGTTTCGTCAGCGAGTATCTTGAGCTTTTCGGCCCGGCGCTGACGGTTTCCACGGCCTGCTCTTCCAGCGCGCGGGCGATAATTACCGGTAAGCGATTAATTGAGTCCGGCATGGTGGATGCCGCGATTGTCGGCGGCGCGGATACGTTAAGCCGCATGCCCGTCAACGGCTTTAACAGCCTGGAATCTCTGAGCGAGCGCCGCCGCCAGCCTTTTAGCGCCGAACGTAACGGCATCACCATCGGCGAAGCGGCCGCGCTGATATTGCTGAGCCGCGAACATGGGCCGGTAAAACTGCTTGGCGTGGGCGAATCTTCCGATGCCTGGCATATGTCGGCCCCGCATCCTGAAGGCCTGGGCGCGATCCGCGCTATTGAAATGGCCATACAGCAGGCGGGTTTAACCGCGGCTGATATCGGTTATATCAATATGCACGGCACCGCCACGCGCTTAAATGACGAGATTGAGGCCAAAGTTGTCCATAAGCTGTTTGGTGAAAGCGTGCCGGGCAGTTCAACCAAGCATCTTACCGGGCACACGCTGGGGGCTGCGGGCGCTTGTGAAGCGGTGCTTTGCTATTTAATGTTGACTCGCGGCCTGCCGCTGCCCGCCCAGGACTTTACCGATGCAACGCAGGATCCTGAGCTTGCGCCCTGCGGTTTATTGACCATGCCGCGTGCTGATTACAAACCGGTAATGCTGTCTAACTCTTTTGCTTTTGGCGGCAACAACACCACTCTGATCCTGGGAGTTACCCGTGACTGATTATCTTGCCCCGCCACGCTATTTGCCTCATGAAGCGCCAATGTGCCTGCTGGACAAAGTGATTGAGGTCACTCAGGAATCGGCCCATTGCCAGGTTAAAGTGAGCGCAGACGGCGTGCTGGCCCCTTTCCTGGACTGCGAGGGCATGCTGCCCGGCTGGTTCGCCATTGAAATTATCGCGCAGACGGTAGGCGTGTGGTCGGGCTGGCATACTATGAGCGCGGGCGAGGAGTCGGTCGGAGTTGGCATGTTGCTTGGTGGACGCGGATTGCGCTGCCCCGAAGGAAGATTCCCGGCCAATACGGTGCTGGATTGTAAGGTTACGCTCTTAATGCGCGACGAAAAAATAGGCAGTTTTGAAGGTGCGATCCTTGCAAATAACCAGCTTATGGCAAGTGGGCGGGTGAACACCTATCAACCGGATAAAAATGAAATAGAGCACCTGTTTTAATTGAGTCTGATGACAAACCTCCCGGCGTCACAAAACTAAAGGGTGTCGTCATTTAAAAAACAAGAAAAATCAAATCGTTGATTTTCGGCTGATAACCACAAAGAAGGAGAAGCCACGCTTTTTCCTTCTTTGTCAGCAATCTGATGGGATAGCAGGTATGACAAGAACAGTTCTGGTGACCGGTGCCAGCAAAGGCATCGGCAGGGCGATTGCCGGTGGACTTGCGGCTGACGGCTTTAGCGTGGTGGTGCATTATCACCGCGACAGGGAAGGCGCGCAGCAGACGCTAACGCAGATCGAAGAGCAGGGCGGAGAGGGCCGGCTGATACAGTTCGACAGCGGCGACCGGGCCCGGTGCCGCGCGACGCTTGCAGCGGATATGGAGGCTCATGGCGCGTACTGGGGCCTGGTCAATAACGCAGGCGTGGCGCGCGATGGCGCATTCCCGGCGCTCAGCGAAGAGGACTGGGACGGCGTTATCCATACCAATCTTGACAGCTTCTATAACGTGATTCAGCCGTGCGTGATGCCGATGATCGGCCTGCGCGACGGCGGACGAATTATTACGCTGTCGTCCGTTTCCGGACTGATGGGCAACCGAGGTCAGGTGAACTACAGCGCGGCGAAAGCGGGCATTATTGGCGCCAGCAAAGCGCTGGCTACGGAGCTTGCGAAACGCAAAATCACCGTTAACTGCATCGCGCCCGGGCTTATCGATACCGGCATGATTGAGATGGAAGAAGCCGCGCTCAAAGAAGCGATGCGTTTGATCCCTCTGCAGCGCATGGGGCAACCGGAAGAAGTCGCCGGACTTGCGCGCTACCTGATGTCTCCTGTCGCAGGCTACGTGACTCGCCAGGTCATCTCCATTAACGGAGGTATGCTGTGATCCGCCGCGTAGTCGTAACAGGTATGGGCGGCGTCACCGCCTTCGGCGAAAACTGGCAGGACGTTTCCACCGGGCTGAAATCGGGCAAAAATGCCGTGCGTAGCATGCCGGAATGGCAGGTTTATGATGGACTGAACACGTTGCTCGGCGCGCCGATCGATAATTTTGCGCTGCCGGCTCACTATACCCGTAAACGTATACGCGCCATGGGGCGTGTCTCCCTGATGGCAACGCGGGCAACGGAGCTGGCGCTTGAGCAGGCAGGCTTGCTCGACGATCCGGTTCTGATCAGCGGCGATACGGGCATAGCCTACGGCTCTTCAACGGGCAGCACCGGGCCGGTTAGCGAATTTGCCACTATGCTCACCGAAAAGCACACCCGCAATATTACCGGCACAACCTACGTGCAGATGATGCCGCACACGGCAGCCGTAAATGCCGGGCTGTTTTTCGGCCTGCGTGGGCGGGTAATTCCGACTTCCAGCGCCTGTACCTCCGGCAGTCAGGCCATAGGCTACGCCTGGGAAGCCATTCGTCATGGTTATCAAACCGTGATGGTGGCGGGAGGAGCAGAAGAGCTTTGCCCGTCGGAAGCGGCCGTGTTCGACACGCTGTTTGCCACCAGCCAGCGCAACGATCGCCCTCATACCACGCCGTCGCCGTTTGACCAGCAGCGCGACGGGCTGGTGATCGGCGAAGGTGCGGGGACGCTGATCCTGGAAGATCTCGACCATGCGCAGGCGCGCGGGGCGAAGATCTATGCGGAAATAATCGGTTTTTACACTAACTGCGATGCCGCGCACATCACGCAGCCGCAGAAAGAAACAATGCAGATTTGTATCGAGCGCGGTCTGCGTACCGCCGGGCTTGCTGCAAGCGATATTGGTTACATTTGCGCGCACGGTACGGCGACAGATCGCGGTGATATTGCGGAAACGCAGGCGACAGCCGCCGTGTTTGGCGCAGACACGCCGGTCTCCTCGCTGAAAAGCTATCTGGGCCATACGCTGGGAGCCTGCGGCGCGCTGGAGGCCTGGATGAGCATCGGCATGATGAACGAAGGCTGGTTTGCCGAAACGCTGAATCTGCGTAACCCGGACGCCGCCTGCGGCGAGCTGGATTACATTATGGGTGGCGCACGCCGCCTGGAGACAGAATTTGTGCAGAGCAATAATTTTGCCTTCGGCGGTATTAATACTTCACTCGTTATGCGTCGCTGGCCGTAATGGGTTACCGGCTGGCGTTTGGCTCCGTTGCGCGCCTGAGCGATAACGAACAGGCTGCACGCTGGCTATCGCCCGGATTAATGGCGACGGCGCCGGCTGGCAATCGTCGCCCCGTCTGGCTTGCAGGAAGAGTTCTGCTGGCGATGCTTTTAGAGCAAGAAGCGCTGCCGGGATTTGAGACAGGCCCGCACGGCAAACCATATCATCCTCAACTGCCGCATTTTAATATCAGCAATAGCGCGACCAGCGTCGCGGTGCTGGTGGGGGAAGATGCGGTAGGTTGCGATATCGAACTGCTGCGCCCGCGAAAGCGTTTTCTGTCCGTGGCGCAGCATTGTTTTGCTCCGGCGCTTTACGACTGGCTGGCCGCGTTGCCGTCTGACGAGCAGCTCCCCGCGTTCTGGAAACTGTGGACCGCCCATGAAGCCGTGCTGAAACAGCAGGGCGGAACGGTATGGCAAATCACCTCGTTACCGCTTCCGTTGGCAACGCTTTGTCCGCCGGGTCGACACCTTACTCATCTTACTGTCTGTAACACCCTTATTGCCTGCTGCGGTACAGCACCTTTCCCTGCGGCACTGACCCCAGAAATTGAACTCTGTTAAGGAACGCCGTTTAACTTTTCTTGCGCCATTGTGCAAGGCTCCAGCAAACACAGACAGTAAGCAATATACGAAAGCTGCCGGCTAAGTTTAGACTATTATCAAAGACTAACTGGAGGTTTCCCTATGAGTGAACGAATGACGGTAATTCAGGGCGATATCACAACTGTCGACGTGGATGTCATTGTGAATGCCGCCAACTCATCTCTGATGGGCGGAGGCGGCGTGGACGGGGCCATTCATCGGGCCGCTGGCCCTGCGTTACTCGCGGCCTGTAAAACGATTGTTCAGCAGCAGGGCGAATGCGCCACGGGACATGCGGTGATTACCGAAGCCGGAAATATTCCGGTAAAAGCGATTATTCATACCGTCGGGCCGGTATGGCACGGCGGTGAACGCAACGAAGCCGAACTGCTTGAGCAGGCCTATCGTCACAGCCTGGATCTGGCGGCGGCAAACGGCTATCGCACCATTGCTTTCCCCGCCATCAGCACCGGCGTGTACGGCTACCCTAAGGAGCAGGCCGCGCGCATTGCGGTTGATGTGGTTTATAAATACATCGGCATCAGGCCGTTACCTGAAGAGGTGGTTTTTGTCTGTTTTGACGATGAAAACACCCGAATTTATGAACGCTACCTTGCTCAGCTTTAATATGGCAGGCGAGCACGCCACCCGTCTGGGGCGGGCAATAGCGCCGACGACGGCTGAACATCCAGGCCTCAGCGGCATCCACACGCTGGCGGATAGCCTGGATGCCTTCGCCGCGCGTTATATGCTGTGCGGCATGGCGGAAAAAACGCTCGATGTGCAGTATTACATCTGGGAAGACGATATGTCCGGCAGGCTGCTGTTTAGCGCCTTACTCTCTGCCGCCGATCGCGGCGTACATGTACGCCTGCTGCTGGACGATAACAATACCAACGGCCTTGATGACACGCTGCACCTGTTGAATTCACATCCGAATATTGAAATCCGCCTGTTTAATCCTTTCTCGTTTCGCCTGTTTCGTGCGATTGGCTATCTTACTGATTTTGCACGTCTGAACCGGCGCATGCACAATAAAAGCTTCACGGTAGACGGTGAGACCACGATTATCGGCGGGCGCAACGTGGGTGACGCCTACTTTGGCGCGGGAGAGCAGCCGCTGTTTTCCGATCTTGACGTGCTGGCCGTGGGGCCGGTTGTTGCGGAAGTGTGTCAGGATTTTGAACGCTACTGGCACTGCCAGTCGGTGTCGACGCTGGGAAAAGTGCTCGACCTGGATGAAGAGACGCTGCAACAGCGCGTGCAGCTCCCCGATGACTGGCAGGAGGACCCGATAGCGCGCCGCTATCTCGACAGGCTGGCCACCAGCCAGTTTGCAACACATCTGGTTTCCCGCACGCTAAAAATGTACTGGGCGAAAACAAAACTGCTAAGCGACGATCCCCGTAAAGGGCAGGGCAGAGCGCGCAACCATACGCTGCTGCCTCAGCGTTTGCTGAAGGTTATCGGGCAGCCGCAGCAGGAAATCGATATCATCTCAGCCTATTTTGTGCCCACCCG
>DALYUA010000119.1:0-8287 GCA_031993245.1 Buttiauxella sp.
GGCCTGATTCGCGCAATCTTTGTCTGGTACGGCCTGCTGGCGGGCCTGTTTGGCAGCGTGAGCGGGGTGATAGTCGGCGTGCTGGCCTCCTGGCAGCTGACCAACATCATCAACGCGATACAAAAGCTGACCGGGCATCGTTTCCTGTCCGGGGATATCTATTTTATCGATTTCCTGCCGTCGGAACTGCACTGGCTGGATGTTTTCTACGTGCTGGTTACCGCGCTGCTGCTGAGCCTGCTCGCCAGCTGGTATCCGGCAAGGCGCGCCAGTAATATCGATCCGGCGCGTGTACTGAGCGGACAATAACTTTTTAATTGATAATGATTATCCCTAAATAATTCGAGTTGTAGCCAGGCGGCAAGGGAATGAGTCCCCAGGAGCTTACTTAAGTAAGTGACTGGGGTGAGTACCTGCAGCTAACACCGCTACAGCGCGAAGAATGACGGGATAAAGGGGAGCAGCAATGTATTACGGATTCGACATTGGCGGCACGAAAATGGCGCTTGGCGTCTATGACAGGGAACGTCGGCTGCAATGGGAAACGCGCGTTCCCACCCCGCACGACAGTTACGAAAAGTTTTTAGCGGCTATCGGCTCTCTGGTGAAGGAGGCCGATAGCCGTTTTGGCATCAAGGGCTCAGTGGGCATCGGTATCCCCGGCATGCCGGTAACAGACGACGGCACGCTTTACGCCGCGAATGTCCCCGCAGCAAACGGCAAGCCGTTAAAAGCCGATCTCACCGCGCTGCTGGAACGTGAAGTGCGACTTGATAACGACGCCAACTGCTTTGCACTCTCCGAAGCCTGGGACGATGAATTCCGCCATTACCCGGTTGTTATGGGGCTAATTCTCGGCACCGGCGTGGGCGGCGGAATTATTGTCAACGGCAAATCTATCACCGGACGCAACTACATTACCGGCGAGTTCGGCCATACCCGTCTGCCGGTGGACGCGCTTAACGTGCTGGGGCGCGATATTCCCTTAACGCGCTGTGGCTGCGGCCAGAACGGCTGTATCGAGAACTATCTTTCCGGGCGCGGATTTGCATGGCTGTACCAACACTTCTACTCTGAATCACTCGAATCAAAAGAGATCGTTGCCCGCTATCATGCGGGCGATGATAAAGCGGCCGCACATGTCGATCGCTTCCTTGAGTTACTGGCCGTCTGCCTTGGCAGCCTGCTCACCGCGGTGGATGCGCATCTGGTGGTGATTGGCGGCGGACTGTCGAATTTCTCTGAGATTTATCAGCAGTTGCCGGCACGTTTGCCAAAATACTTATTGCCGGTTGCCAAAGTGCCGCGTATAGAGCCTGCACGTCATGGCGATGCCGGCGGTATGCGCGGTGCTGCGTTCCTCCATCTCACGGAGTAAAATATGCTATCGCGTCGTCAACACCGGCTAAGCCGGTTTCGCAAAACTAAACGTCTGCTGCGCCAGCGTTTGCGCCAGCGTGTTTTTTTCAGAGATATTCCTGGACCCGAAGCGATGGAAAAACCAAGAGTAGTGGTACTGACAGGAGCAGGCATCTCCGCTGAGTCGGGGATCCGTACCTTCCGCGCAACGGATGGGCTGTGGGAAGAGCACCGCGTGGAGGATGTTGCCACGCCGGAAGGATTTGCTCGCGATCCTGAACTGGTGCAGGCGTTTTATAACGCCCGCCGCCAGCAGCTCCAGCAGGCTGAAATCCAGCCAAACCCCGCGCACCTGGCATTAGCCAGGCTTGAAGAAGAGCTGGGCGACCATTTCCTGCTGGTGACGCAAAATATTGATAACCTGCACGAGCGCGCGGGCAATAAAAATATCATTCACATGCACGGCGAACTGCTGAAGGTGCGCTGTGCGCAAAGCGGGCAGGTGCTGGAGTGGAAGGGCGACGTAACGCGAGAAGATCGCTGCCACTGCTGCCAGCTCTCCGCGCCCCTGCGTCCGCACGTCGTCTGGTTCGGTGAAATGCCGCAGGGTTTAGACGATATCTACCAGGCGCTGGCGACGGCAGATTACTTCATCGCCATCGGCACCTCAGGCCATGTTTATCCGGCAGCAGGGTTCGTGCACGAAGCTAAGCTCCAGGGCGCGCATACCGTTGAGCTGAATCTCGAACCCAGCCAGGTCGGCAGCGAGTTCGAAGAGAAGCACTACGGGCTGGCAAGCGAAGTGGTTCCTGAATATGTAGAGCGGTTGCTGAAGGGGCTGTAAAACAGGGCGGGTAATGCTGCGCTTACCCGCCTGACGAATATTGCGTTATCTCACCCTGCGTATATCTAAAGCATGTTTCCTGCCTGCATCCTTGCGAAGCGTTAAAAATATTCATTTACAACGACTATTTTTCTGCCTAATTTATATTCTTGCATACGTATTCATTACGCCGATCGTGGCACCTTTGAGGGCATTTGTCGGATGTATCGCGTAAATCTGGGGAAAGAAATGAAAGCCATGCGTCTCAAACCTGCTGCTGATTGCCGTGAAGAAATTGCCTTTCGGTTGCGGGTCATTGAAGAAAACAAAGCGCTCAATGCGATTCTGGGAGTGAATCCTGACGCTCTGGCACAGGCGGAATTTTGCCATCAGGCCAGCTCGCGCGGAGTATCGTTCGGACCGCTGCACGGCGTTCCGGTGATTATTAAAGATAATATCGCCTGTGCGAATTTACCGATAACGCTTGGCTGCCGGGCTCTTACTTCCCTGCGCGCCTCTTCCGATTCGTTAGTGGTGCAGCGGCTTCGTGCCGCTGGCGCCATCATTCTTGCCCGGGCCAACATGTCTGAATTTGCCTTTGATGTTCGCTCGCGCAGTTCGTTAGGCGGCGATGTGCGTAATCCTCTGCAACCGGAGATCACGGCCGGTGGGTCAAGCGGCGGCTGCGCGGCGGCGGTGGCGGCAGGAATGGCGGATGGCGCGCTGGGTACGGATACCGGTGGTTCCATTCGTATTCCGTCAAGCTACACCGGTCTGGTTGGGTTAAGGCCCAGCTACCGGCGGGAGCAGTTGGACGGTATTGCACCGCTTTCCCTGAGCAAAGATACCGTAGGCCCGATGGTGCATACCGTTCAGGACGCCGCCTTATTACACGCTATTATTCATGGCAGGCAGCCGGTTCGGCCCAAAGCACGCACATTATCAGGCGTGCGCCTTGCGGTTATTTCCAGTCTGGAAGGGGATGATGAAGCGCTGCGGAAAGTGTGGGATGCCGCGCTGGATAAACTCCGGCGTGCAGGCGCCGCCATCGTTCATATTGACTTACCCAATCTTATTGCCGTTCAGCAGGCTACCTGTCTGAGCGTGTATGAGTTTCGTCTTGCCATTGATGCCTGGCTGAAAACGCACCCGCATGCGCCCGCAGGGCTGGCAACTATTTTCGAATCAGGTCAATTTTTACCTGAATTTTCACCGTTTATTACTCAGCTACTCACGGTCACTCGCCTGAAAGATCCGGCCTGGCTTGCGGCGCGTCGTTTCCGCCGTCAGTTACGTCAGACGCTTTGTGATTTGATAACGCAGCATAATGTGCAGGGATTACTTTATCCGACGGTCAGTTGCTTACCGCAAAACCTTGATAAAATGCCGCCTGGCTGCGCGCCGGAGCTTGCCGCAATCAGCGGACTGCCGGCTATGACGCTTCCCTGCGGCATAAGTGGTGGCGGGCTACCGGTGGGTATGGAGATATTATCCGGCCACAGCGATGAGACATCGTTAATAACGCTGGCTCTGGCGTGTGAAACCCTCTTTAACCTCTGAATCCGTCAGCCCCTCCACTTTAAGAGCTAGCGTCCTGCCTTCAGTTTCTGGTAGTACGATTCATAAATTGCGCTGGCGTCGCCCACGTCGTTCTGCCATTCCCCGTTTTTCAGCACGGCTTCATCCGGATACAGCGTTTTATCATCCGCCACTTCTTTCGGCAGCAGCTTGCGGGCTGCAAGATTTGGCGTTGGATAGCCGATAGTTTCCGCCACCTGTTTTGCCACGTCCGGGCGCAGCAGGAAGTTAATCAGCTTCAACGCGCCGTCGACGTTTTTCGCATTTGCCGGAACAGAAAGGTTATCCATCCAGAAAATGCCGCCTTCTTTCGGCCAGACGATGTCCAGCGGAGTACCAGCCTGACGAGCAACATAGGCGGAGCCGTTCCACACCATTCCCAGATTCACCTCGCCTTCCATATACGGGTTGGCCGGGTTATCTGAATTAAACGCCGCAACGTTTGGCATTAATTTTTGCAGCTCGTGGTACGCCGCTTCGATCTCTTTCGGATCGGTGGTGTTACCGGAATAACCCAGCTTGCGCAGCGCTATCTGGAAGACTTCACGCGCGTCGTCGGTCAGCAGCAGGCTCTGCTTGTATTCAGGCTTCCACAGATCCGCCCAGCTTGTCACCGTCTTCGGATCGATTGCCTCGCTGTTTACGCCGATGGCGGTTGCGCCCCAGATGTACGGGATGGAGTAATCGTTATTCGGATCAAACGGCTTGTTCAGCATCTCGGGATCGAGATTTTTAAAATTGGTTAATTTGCTCTTGTCGATCTTCTGGATCATGCCTTCCTTGCGCATTTTCGCTACAAAGTAGGTGGATGGCACGACCAGATCGTAGGCACCGTCTTTGTAAGTTTTGAGCTTGGCATACATGGTTTCATTCGACTCGTAGGTCGAATAGATAACCTTGATGCCCGTCTCTTTGGTGAACTGTTCCAGCAGGCCAGGCGGCACGTACTCGGTCCAGTTATAGAAGTAGAGCGTTTTGCTGTCGTCAGCGTGCGCGCTACTGACGCCCAGCGCCAGTACACCCGCAGCAAGCAGGTGGCGTGACCATTTTTTCATTTATACGTCCCCTGAGTTTTAGTTTTATCACGAAGGATGAGCTGGGAGGCCAGAACCAGGCCCAGCGACAGAACTAACAGAATGGTTGCCAGCGCGTTCACCTCGGGCGACACGCCGACTTTTACCATCGAATAGATCTTCAACGGTAAAATTTCATAGCTCGGCCCGGTCACAAACGAAGAGACGACCACGTCGTCCATCGACAGGGTAAAGCTCAGCAGCCAGCCTGCCGCGACGGCAGGCATCGCCAGCGGCAGAATAATTTTGCGCAGAATGGTCATTTCACCGGCGCCAAGATCTTTCGCCGCTTCCAGCATCCGCACGTCAAAGCCTTTCAGACGCGAATAAACGGTTACCACCACAAACGGCAGGCAGAAGGTGATATGCGAGAACAGCAGCGACCAGAAGCCCAGGGAAACGCCCAGCAGCATAAACAGCACCAGCAGGGAAATGGCCATCACGATATCCGGGGACATCATCACCACAAACAGCATGCCGCTGACGAAGGGCTTTCCGCGAAAACGATAGCGGTAGAGCGCCACCGCTGTCAGCGAGCCAATCAGCGTGGCGAACGTCGCAGAAACAACGGCCATCGTCAGAGAGTGCTGCGCCGCCTGCAGCAGGCTGTCGTTATTTATCAGCAGGCTGTACCACTTCGTCGTGAAGCCCTGCCAGTTAATGCCGAAGCGCGAACCGTTAAACGAGTTGACGATCAGAATAATTATCGGGATGTAGAGATATGCATAGATGGCGGTCATAAAGCCGCCGCGGAACAGGCGACCGGTCATTCTAATTCCACCTTCTTGTTCAGCAGCCTGGCGGCACGCCAGTAGATCAGCAGCATAAAGCCCATCACCAGCGTCAGGGTGATGCTGGTTGCTGCGCCAAACGGCCAGTCGCGAATGTTCAGGAACTGGCTCTTAATCACGTTACCAATCAGCAGGTTTTTTGCGCCGCCCATTAAATCGGAGACGTAAAACAGGCCCATCGCCGGCAGCATCACCAGCAAACAGCCGGCAATAATCCCCGGCATGGTCAGCGGAATAATAATGCGCACGAAGGTTTGCAGCTTGCTGGCCCCAAGATCGCGCGCCGCTTCCAGCAGCGGTTTGTCCAGTTTCTCAATGCTGGAATAGAGCGGCATGACCATAAACGGCAGCAGGATATAGACCAGCCCGAGAATAACCGCGCTTTCGGTATACATAATGCGCACGGGCGTATCGATTACCCCCAGCCACAGCAGGAAGGCATTAAGATAGCCTTTAGTGCTGAGAAAGATTTTCAGTCCGTAGATGCGGATCAGCGAGTTGGTCCAGAACGGCACAATCAGCAGGAACAGCAGCAGGGGGCGCACGCGCTCCGGCAGGCGCGCCAGAAACCAGGCGAACGGATAACCCAGCGCCAGGCAGGCGAGGGTAGCAATCAGCGCCATATTCAGCGAATGCAGCAGGACCTGGGCATAGAGCGGATCGGCCAGCCGGGTATAGTTATCCAGCGTGAAGAGCATGCTGACAAAATTTGCATCGTCACGCGTTAAGAAACTGGTGCCGATAATCATCAGATTAGGCAGGAAAACAAACAGCACCAGCCAGCCTACAACGGTGGTAATCACCACATTCTGGAATTTACGCGAGTTCTTCATCAGCCAGTACAACCTCCCAGCTTTCAACCCAGGTGACGGCCATTTTCTGATCGAGTGAGTGATCGAAATCCGGATCGTCCTCGTTAAAGAACTCGCTCACTATCACCATCTTGCCGTTTTCCAGTTCAACGCTCGATTCCAGCGTCATCCCTTTGTAGTTGCGCTCGCGCACGTAGCCAATCAGGCCGTCAACGACGCTTGTGTCGTTAATTTCTTCGACGCGCAGATCTTCCGGGCGCAGCAGGACATTAAGTTTTTGTCCCGGCACCACCGGCAGCTCAGCAAAAATATGGCACTCGCGGCCTTCCACGCTTGCCCGCACGCGCTGCTCGTCGATGCGTTCAATAACGGTGGCGGCGAAGATATTAATCTCGCCAATAAAGCTTGCCACGAACAGGTTCTTTGGCTCTTCGTAGATTTCACGCGGCGTGCCGTCCTGCTCGATACGGCCTTCGCGCATCACCACAATGCGGTCGGACATGGTCAGCGCCTCTTCCTGATCGTGGGTGACGAACACGAAGGTAATGCCAAGCTTGCGCTGCAACGCTTTTAGTTCGTTCTGCATCTGCTTACGCAGCTTGTAATCCAGCGCGGAGAGAGATTCGTCGAGCAGCAGAAGGCGCGGTTTATTTACCACGGCGCGGGCGATGGCAACGCGCTGCTGCTGGCCGCCGGAAAGCTGGTGAGGTTTGCGCTGAGCGAACTCTTCCAGTTGGACCATTTTTAGCGCTTCTGTGACGCGCGGGGCGATCTCCGCAGCAGGCGTTTTCTGCATCCGCAGACCAAAGGCGACGTTTTCAAAGACGGTCATATGCGGAAACAGGGCATAGCTCTGGAAGACGGTATTGACGTGGCGATGTTCCGCCGGGACGTTGGTGATATCCTGGTTTTCGAGCGAAATAATGCCGGTATCGACATTTTCCAGCCCGGCAATCAGGCGCAGAACGGTGGTTTTGCCGCAGCCAGAGGGGCCGAGCAGCGTCAGAAATTCACCATTATTGATGGTGAGCGAGAAATCAGAAATAACGGTTTTACCATCAAAACTCTTACCTACTCCCGCAAGGCATACCAGCGGTGAGAGCAACCGAAGCTGTGTATTCAATTTTTTACGCTGTCCCATAAATAACGCATCAAATGACTCATCGATGCGGGGTTTGTGAGTAACCACCTTGAGGTTCGGCACATTCAATAAGGGCTGGCATTCTACGGCAAAGTCTAAAAATCGCCAATTGTTGATGCACTGATGTGCCTGTATTTCAACTATGTTTATCACCACGGCATCAGATTAGGACTATTTTCAGCAGCAGCGGGCTAAAAGTGACCTGAAACAATATTTACCGCCAGCGGCTTATTGATAATAGCGTCACAAAAAATGAGGGTAGCCTGATGGAAAAATTACTTGAGCGCTTTTTGCAGTATGTCGGCCTGGATACTCAGTCTAAGCCCGGCGTTAAACAGGTGCCGAGCACCGAAGGGCAGTGGAAGCTTTTAAGGCTGCTCAAAGATCAAATGGAAGAGCTGGGTCTGGTAAACGTCACCCTGAGCGATCGTGGCACGCTGATGGGGACATTACCGTCCACTATCAATAGAGCCGTACCGGCCATTGGCTTTATCTCTCATGTCGATACCGCGCCGGACTTCACCGGCAAAAATGTTAATCCACAGATTGTTGAAAATTATCGCGGCGGGGATATTGCGCTCGGTATCGGCGACGAAGTGCTTTCGCCGGTGATGTTCCCGGTGCTGCATCAGCTGCTTGGGCATACGCTTATTACCACCGACGGCAAAACCCTCTTAGGCGCCGATGATAAAGCAGGCGTAGCGGAAATT
>DALYUA010000120.1:0-8245 GCA_031993245.1 Buttiauxella sp.
ACGGAAGTGCAGCAGCGTTAAATCTGGAATCAGCGCCGTAACGAATGCCGCCATAGTGGTGGATTTACCGGCACCGTTGCCGCCCGAAAGCGTAGTGACCAGCTCATCTAAATCAAAAGTGCGCGCGAAGAAACCGTTCCAGTTAATCAGCGTTAGCGAGCGAAATTTTCCGCGTTCAATCATTCCTGTTCATCCTCCGCGTTATCCTGGGCGTTCTGTGGCTCGTCGACTTCATCGTTGAGCTGCAAGCGAGTTTCAACAGGCATCGCCTCTCCGTCGCGAATCATACGTAGCTGCGCTTCACGTGGGTCGTCACCGGCGCGCACATCGGCACCGAAGCGGAATACCGATTCGGTAATGCGGAACTTGCTGCTGTCGTGGCCCATAAACCAAATCATGCCGAGGCGGCGCAGGCGCGTCAGTGAAGAGCGCACTTTTTCCTGCAGCTTTTGCCTGTCGACATCCGAGCCGGTAGAACGGTTGTTCACAAGCTTCAGCAGTTTGCTTTCATCTGCAAGCGTCAGCAGTTCGTCATAGAGTTCCTGCTGCGTGAAGATACCTTCGTTCGCCAGACGTTCCGGGCTGAGATAGAGGTAGCAGAGAATTTTACCGACCATCATATCCAACTCGGACAATACCGAGCGCGGGATAAGCGTTGTGGTGCGCGGGCGCAGGTAGAAGAAACCTTCTGGCGCACGGATTAATTCCACGTTATAGCGAGCGTAAAACTCTTCCAGATCGTCCTGAAAGTCCATTAAAAAGGCATGATTATCCAGCTCGTCGAGGCCAATGTGCCGACCGGCACGTAGCTGGCTGTCGAGCGCCGGAAATAACGGATTTGCCAACGCCTGTGCCAGTTTAACCGGCATCGATTTTTCAATATTTATTGATGACATGCGCCTGTACCTTGGCTCCGTAATCGTTAATTGCCCGCCACTGAGGCGGCAGGCCGGAAAAGTCTGCTTCAGCCACACCGAGACGCACCGCCTGGTCGACCACAATTCGTGCCACATCAAAATGACGCGCGCGCGGATATTGGGTTAGATAGTCCTTCATCACCACGCCTAAATCCAGCGGCAATTGTCTGGATTTGTAGACCTCTAACGCCGCTTCAATCATCGCCGCCAGCTGTTCACGGATTTCGTTAAACTCTTCGAATTCGAGGTCCGTTGGCAGCTCGCCGGTAACCTCCTCATCGCGAAGCGTCATCTCTTCATCACGCATATCAAGCAGGCGATCGGCGCTGGCATAGGTCAGAGCCCACGGCGAGTCGAAATAATTTTGCACCGAAACGCGCAGGCGCTGGGCAAAGACACGGTTTTTATCCATGTCGATGGCGGTACGAATGAATTTATGCACGTGGCGGTCGTAGCCGATCCACAGATCGATAGCCTGCTGACCCCAACTGATAATGCGATCCAGCTTGCTTTGCAGATCGAAGACCAGGCGATCGACAAAATGCAGGTCATCGCGCCCCATAGTGGAATCCTGGATACGCAACAGGTTCGCCTGTAGCTTATCACCGGCGGCTTCAAGGGTGTCCTGCAGTTCGCGCAGGGTGCCGGAAGTTTCTGACAGTAAAAGTTCGCAGCTTGAGATAGCCGCGCGCCAGTCTTTATTCAGCAATTGCGCAATATCGTCTTTAACCTGCTGCTGCTGCTCATCCATAATGCGCTGGGTAAGATCGATGCTGTCGAAAATCTCCGCGACGGAGTATTTAAGCGGGGCAAAGACATTGCGATGCCAGTGGAACTCATCGCCGTTTTCATCGGCGGCATCTGCGGCACGTTTGAGTTCACCGGCGACAATTGAGAGCTGCATCGACAGGCGCAGCGTAGAGAATTCGCGCTGGCGAATATAATAGTCGGTAATACCAATCCCCAGCGGCGTAAGACGATAGATCGAATTTCCTTCGTGGATTTCACTGGTAAAGCGGTTGAGCAGACGCTGGCGCACCATATCGTTGATGGCGTTATTTGCGCGTACATTGATGGTTTCGGTAGTTTGCTCGAACCCATCGCTCACGTGGCGGAAGGCATCCACCAGCTCCCCTTCACTCAGCTCTCCATCCAGCCTTTCACCGTTTAAGGTGGCAATCGCCAACAAGAATGTCAGACGTTCGGTTGGCAGCGAGATTGCGAAATCATTTTTCCGGGCCCAGGCAACCAGTTCAGGCACCGTCTGGGAAACATCACTCATAATTTTTCCTTGGCTCAAGCGGCTTGATGGCTGTCACGTGGATATAGCGGCCGAGGTTTACAAAAGGCTCCTGCCGGCAATAACGCGTTTCAAGTTCAAGCAAATCGTCAAATCCATCGCGTTGTTTTTGCTTGTCGCGCAGGTAATCGTGGAACACCCGCACACCGGTTTTCCCGGTGATCTGCCAGCCAATTTGCTCCAGCCAGTGATACACCTGTTCTGGCTGTAGCGGATTGTCAGGCGAAAGCGTCTTCTTTTTATTCTTTTTCATGCCCTGAAGAACATATTCGAAGTTACCCACAAACATGTTGCGCATCAGCAGGCCGTTCGCATTGTAAAACATCAGCGATAACGCCCCGCCCGGCGCCAGACAGTCCCAGAGAGACGCAAGCACGGCCTGTGGGTCAACAACCCATTCCAGCACCGCGTGGAACAATACCAGATCGACCGGTCTTTCCAAATGTTGACCAATGTCCTGAGCGGAGGAATGTACAAAATGCATGTTCCCGCTCACACCTTTTTCGCAGGCCTGAGCCCGGGCGCGGGCGAGCATCTCCGCGGAAACATCACAAAGTACGACGTCATGACCCAGCTCAGCCATGCGACAGCCTGTTTGCCCTTCACCGCCGCCCGCGTCCAATACCCGCAGCTTCGACGGCAGGGTGAGCAGTAGCGCATCAAGATCCTGCCAGAGGATAGCCTGACGCAGCAGGCCTTTGGTCGTACCATAGATGTTGCGTGAGAATTTCTCGGCAATGTCATCAAAATTGCGATCACGCACGGGTACTACTCCACAGCCTTTAAGGGTCAGTCTTAGAAAAACGCTATTTTGGCACAGCTTGCAGGAGAATGAACCTGGCTGGTGTAATATCACCACTGTTTACCAGTCGGATGGTTAAAAAAGGACCCGGAATTCATGCTTTTTATCCTGAAAAAATTTATCGGGGGTCTGTTACTGCCCCTGCCTTTTCTGCTGCTGGTGATTGGCTTAGCCATTTTGCTGCTGTGGTTCACCCGCTGGCAAAAAACAGGGAAAGCGTTACTTACTGCCGGTTGGCTGGTTTTACTGCTGATGAGTCTTCAGCCGGTGGCCGACAGTATGCTCAGGCCGATCGAAGATACTTATCCCACATGGCGCGGCGGCGAGCGGGTTAACTACGTTGTGGTATTAGGCGGCGGCTATACATGGAATCCCGACTGGGCGCCGAGTGCAAATCTTATCAATAATAGCCTGCCAAGACTGACTGAAGGCGTGCGGTTATGGCAGGCAAATCCCGGCGCTAAACTAATCTTCACCGGCGCACGCGCGATGACAAACTCCGTGAGTACCGCAGAAGCGGGGGCAAGAGTAGCGGAAAGTTTGGGCGTACCGCGCTCGGAAATCATCACGCTGGATAGCCCGAAGGATACGGAAGAAGAGGCAGCGGCAGTGGCAAAAACCATCGGCAAGCAGCCCTTCCTGCTGGTGACTTCCGCCTCACATTTACCGCGTGCCGTGATTTTTTTCCGCAACGCCGGACTCAACCCGATTCCTGCGCCAGCTAATCAGATGGCGATTGAGTCACCGCTCAATCCCTGGGAAAGGATTATTCCGTCACCGCTGTGGCTAATGCACAGCGATCGGGTGGTTTACGAAACGCTGGGGCGAGCCTGGCAGCGGCTTAAAGGGCCTTCAGGAAATCCAGGGGAGTAACCCCTTCGTCGCAGCATCGAAGGCGGGTCGGTTTATGCGGCCCGTCTGGAGCAGTCTGTCGACCGCATCCCACAGCACATAAAGCCAGCGGCGCCACAGAAACGATTCCGCCACCGGGGCGCATTGCAGATAGTGCCAGAATAAACTTTCCGCCTGCCCTTCCTCGTACAAACGAAAAATCTCATACTCACGCGGCGCCCACAGCACAACACCCGGGTTTACCATCGCCAGAAGCTGATCGCTCTTGCCATCTTTAAGCATGCTACGCAACGTAAAATTGCCATGGACCAGCACACAATTATCGTTGAATCCTTCAAACAAGCGCGGCAAACACTCGCGCGAACGGAACAGGATACGTTTATCCTGCATCGTAAGGCCGGTATTCTTAAACTGGTTTAACGTATTCCAGAGCACTTCCACCCGCTGGCGGTACCAGGACGGCCAGATATTTTCCTGCGTGCTGTCGACGCTGCCTACGCAGCCCGCACTGTCAACGCGATGCCAGGCCAGCAAGCCTTCGACGATTTGGTCTTTAAGCTGCTCCCAGCGATCCGGCGTTCTGGCCGGCGCTTCAACGGAAACCCCGCGCAGACGTTCCATCAGCAATACATCCGGGCCGGGGTTATCTTCGTGAGTAACTATGCCGTAGACCACGGGCATGCGAACGGTGCCTGAGCGCGCCAGCAGCGACATTTTCCAGGCCTGCTGCACGGCGACTCCCGGCGAAGTAAAGCTTTTGGCCAGCAACGGCATCGCGTGACCTTCGCTGTCATAAAGCGACCAGACCGCAGTGTCCGTTTGCTCGCTTACGCACTCAATGCGGCTTAGTTTTTCACCCAGCAAATGGCTTAATTCCTTCCGCAGTAACTCCATACTCATTGCCCCCATAAATACTGATACTATTCATAATGAGCGCGCTACAGAAGCTTGTCACCCACCATATTCCCCTATCAAATCAATAAAGCATTAACTAACACACATTTTATATGTGGATTTTATTTTCACCCCTTTATAGTTACCCCTTTAGGGATAGTAAGGGGATGATTTATGAGCAAAATAAAAACATTTTTCAGGCGGCGCTGGCTCTGGGTATTGCTGGCTGGGACATTGCTGGGCGTACTGCTGCTGGGCGGTACGACGTCCGTGATGCATGCCACAAGTGACACCGAATTCTGCGTCTCCTGCCATTCAATGCAGCAACCGCTGGCGGAATATCAGGGCAGCATCCATTTCCAGAATCCTAAAGGCATCCGCGCCGAATGCGCCGATTGTCATGTTCCCCACCAGCCGATGGACTACGTGAAAACCAAAATAATGGCATTGAAAGATGTCTGGGGAGAGATGACCGGCAAAATCGATACGCCGGAAAAATATGAAGCCCACAAGCTGGCGATGGCGCAAAGCGTCTGGAGCACGATGAAGAAGAACGATTCAGCCACCTGTCGCTCCTGCCACAGTTTTGAGGCGATGGACGTGCTGGCTCAGAGCGCCGAAGCCCGCCTGCAACATCCGGTAGCGATCAAAAACGGCGAAACCTGCATTGATTGCCACAAGGGCGTTGCGCATATTTTACCGGATATGAGCGAACTGGCGGCAACGGGGGCGGGCGAGCTTACCAGCGCCGCCGCGCGTACTCCCGCCAACGCTACAACGCTATATGCCATTGCTACTCAGCCTTTCTGGTTGAGCGCGGATATCCAACAGCATAACGCGGGCAATCTGATGCCAGCCACCGAACTTACGGTCATCAAACGTCAAGGCGATGTGCTTGAGGCCGAAGTGAGCGGCTGGCAGCAGGACGGAGTCAATGAGGTTTTCTACGCCGCGAAAGGTAAACGTATCCTCAGCGTACTGTCTGGCGAAGAGGCCAGGAGCAAGATCAGAACGCTGAGCACCAGCACCGATGCCGACACCGGGCTGGTCTGGCATCAAGTCGCGCTGCGGGTTTGGCTGCCGAAGCAACAGCTTATCGATAATCGGGAACAAATCTGGCATTACGCGGCAGAGATGATGTCCGCCAACTGTACCGGCTGTCATGGCCTGACCGCGCTGGATCGCTTTAACGCCAACCAGTGGATCGGTGTGGTGAAGGGTATGGCTCCTCGCACTTCGCTGTCGCAGGAACAGCTTCGCGTTCTGACTCAGTACGTACAGCAACATGCCAGCGATATGCCGTCGACTACTGCCGCCTCTCAGTAAGGAGTGATAACAATGAAAAACAAATCATCAATGCCGGGCACCCCATTACGAGTTAGCCGCCGTCGCTTTCTGAGCGGCGCCGCTGCACTGGTAGGCGTGCCGCTGCTAAGCGGGCTCTGGCCGAAATCAGCCCTCGCACAGGCGATCGGCCAGGCGTTACCGCAGTTCAGCGCCCTGCGCCAGGCACAGCAAGGTATTCTTACCGGCGCTCACTGGGGCGCGTTTGAGGCTATTGTCAAAGATGGCCGCATGGTAAGCGTAAAGCCGGTGAAAGACGATCCTTTTCCCAACGAACTCATCTCTATGGCACCACACCAGGTACACGCCCCGAACCGCGTCAAATATCCGATGGTACGCAAAAGCTGGCTGGAAGGTGGTCCTCTGAACGGGAAACCTGAACTACGCGGGCAGGATGAATGGGTGCGGGTAAGCTGGGATAAAGCCCTGACGCTGGTTAGCGAACAAATCAGCCGTCTGCAAAAAGAGCATGGTCCGCAGGCGATCTACGCTGGCTCTTACGGCTGGAAAAGCGTAGGCATTCTGCATAACAGCCGCACTCTGCTACAGCGCCTGATGAATTTGACGGGAGGATTTCTCGGTTACTCTGGCGATTACTCAACGGGCGCCGCGCAGGTCATTATGTCCCACGTCGTCGGGTCAATGGAGGTTTATGAACAACAAACGGCCTGGCCAAACGTTATCGACAACAGTGAGCTGGTGATCCTCTGGGGCTGTAACCCGCAGATTACGCTGAAGAACAGCTGGAACATGCCCGATCATGAAGGCCTGGCAGGCTTTGAGGCGCTGAAGAAAAAAGGCACGCGCATTATCAGCATCGATCCGGTAGCCAGCGATTCCACCCGGGAGCTGAACGCGCAGTGGCTTGCTCCGCTCCCTTATACCGACAGCGCAATGATTATCGGTCTCGCGCACACCCTGATGGCAGAGAAACTTCACGACGCTGATTTCCTGAAGACTTATACCGTCGGCTTCGATAAATTTGCCGCCTATGTTAACGGCGACGAAGATGGAATAGTTAAGGACGCAGAGTGGGCTGCAGCGATTTGCGGTTTAGAAGCCAGAACTCTGCGCGAGCTCGCGCGCGACATGGCGAAACATCGCACCATGATTATGGGCGGCTGGGGTATTCAGCGTCAGCATCACGGCGAACAACCCCACTGGCTGCTGGTGACGCTGGCCGCCATGCTCGGGCAGGTTGGCCAGCCCGGCGGCGGATTTGGCTTCAGCTATCACTACTCTTCCGGCGGCAGTCCAACCGCTCGCGGCGGCATTCTGGCCGGCATCTCTGCGGGTAACGCACCGAAAAACAGCCCGGCGCCGATTCCCGTCGCACGCATTGCCGATTGCCTCGCCAATCCCGGTAAAACCATTGATTTTAACGGCAACAGGGTCACCTATCCGGACGTAAAAATGGTTTATGTCGCAGGCGGCAACACTTTCCATCAGCATCAGGACACCAACAGCCTGATACGGGCATGGCAACACCCGGAAACCATAGTAGTAAACGAGCCTTACTGGACCGCTACCGCCAAATATGCCGATATTGTGCTGCCTGCCACCACCAGCTATGAACGCAACGATCTTGAGATGGGCGGCGATTATTCTCAGCTTTTTGCCTTCCCTATGCATCAGTGCGTGCAGCCCCAGCACGAAGCGCGTAACGATTACGATATTTTCGCCGGTCTGGCAGAAAAACTCGGCGTGCTGGAAGGTTATACCGAAGGCAAAGATGAGATGCAGTGGCTCAAGGGAATGTACGACAGCATGAAAGAGCAGGCCCGCAACGCACGCGTCGCGCTGCCGCCGTTCGATATGTTCTGGGCGTCGAATAATTACATCCGCTTCCCGGTGCCGGAGCAGAATAGACAATGGGTTCGCTTCGCCGACTTCCGCGAAAATCCCCTGCTTAACCCGCTGGGTACGCCCTCAGGCAAGATTGAGATTTACTCGGATACGGTGGCAAAAATGGGCTATACCGACTGCCGCGGGCTCCCCGGTTGGCTACCGCCGCTCGAGTGGCACCAAAGCCCGGCGGCGAAAAAATATCCTTTGTCGCTCAATACCGCCCACCCAATCAATCGACTGCATTCGCAGCTGGATAATACGCCGTTACGCAAGAAATACGCCGTCGCG
>DALYUA010000121.1:0-8245 GCA_031993245.1 Buttiauxella sp.
AGGTTCTCCGCTGATGGTGTTCAGCCGCCGCCAGCAGCAGGCTTTAGCAGCGCAACTGCCGGACATGCCCGTAGTGCTGGGGATGAGTTACGGCAACCCTTCGTTAAAAAGCGCGGTTGATGAACTTCTGACACACAACGTCACGCATATTGTGGTGCTGCCGCTTTATCCGCAATTTTCCTGCTCGACGGTGGCCGCCGTCTGGGACGAGCTGGGACGCATTTTTGCCGATTACCGCACCATGCCTTCCATCTCGTTGATACGCGATTACGCTGAAGATACTTCTTATATCAACGCGCTGGCAGCCTCGGTGAAGCGTTCTTTTGCGCAGCACGGCGAGCCGGATTTACTTCTGCTCTCATACCACGGTATTCCGCAGCGTTACGCCAATGAAGGCGACGATTATCCGCAGCGCTGCCGTGATACCACGCGCGAACTGCTGTCCGCGCTGGAGCTGCCGCCGGAAAAAGTGATGATGACGTTCCAGTCGCGCTTTGGACGCGAGCCCTGGCTGATGCCCTATACGGATGAGACGCTGAAAATGGTGGCAGAAAAGGGCATAAAACATATTCAGGTCATGTGTCCCGGCTTCTCGGCTGATTGCCTGGAAACCCTTGAAGAAATGGCGGTGCAAAACCGCGAAGTCTTTATCGAAGCGGGCGGCACAAAGTATGAATATATTCCTGCCCTCAATGACGATCCTGCCCATATCGCCATGATGGTGAATCTTATCGATCGCTATCGCTAATCGTGCCACAGGCCGTGAATATGCTACTATTCGCGGCCTGATTAGCCACACCCAATGACATCATGAAATTTCCCGGTAAACGCAAATCCAAACATTATTTTCCCGTAAGCGCTCGCGATCCTTTGCTGCAGCAGGCTCAGCCTGAAAACGAAACCGGCACATCCTGGATTGTTGGTATCGATCAGACGCTGGTGGATATCGAAGCCAAAGTCGACGACGACTTTGTTCAACGTTACGGGTTAAGCTTCGGCCATTCCCTGGTCATTGACGATGACGTTGCGGAAGCCTTGTACCGGGAGCTGGTGCAAAAAAAACTCATTACGCATCAGTTTGCCGGTGGCACCATCGGCAATACCATGCACAACTACTCCGTGCTGGCGGATGACCGCTCGGTTCTGCTTGGCGTAATGTGCAGCAATATCGAAATCGGCAGCTACGCCTATCGCTATTTGTGCAACACCTCCAGCCGTACCGACCTGAATTATTTGCAGGGTGTGGACGGGGCTATTGGCCGCTGTTTTACGCTGATTGGCGAGCAGGGCGAACGCACCTTTGCCATCAGCCCCGGACATATGAATCAGTTGCGCGCCGACAGCATTCCTGAGGAAGTCATTGCCGGGGCTTCCGCGCTGGTGCTGACCTCCTACCTGGTGCGTTGTAAACCCGGTGAACCCATGCCGGATGCCACCATGCAGGCGATTGGCTATGCCAAAAAGCATAACGTCCCGGTCGTGCTGACGCTGGGCACAAAGTATGTGATTGCCGAAAACCCGGCGTGGTGGCAGGCGTTCCTGAAAGAGCACGTCTCAATTTTGGCGATGAACGAAGAAGAAGGTGAGGCGCTGACCGGCGAAAGCGATCCGCTGCTCGCCTCTGACAGGGCGCTGGACTGGGTTGATTTAGTGCTCTGTACCGCCGGACCGGTGGGCTTATATATGGCGGGCTTTACGGAAGAGTCGGCCAAACGCACCACCCAGCATCCGCTGTTACCGGGCGCGATAGCTGAGTTTAACCAGTATGAGTTTAGCCGTGCGATGCGTCATAAAGATTGCCAGCAGCCGCTGCGTATTTTCTCCCATATCGCGCCTTATATGGGCGGCCCGGAGAAAATCATGAACACCAACGGCGCAGGCGATGGCGCGCTGGCCGCGCTGCTGCATGACATCACGGCGAATAATTATCACCGCTCCAACGTGCCGAACTCCAGTAAACACCAGTTTACCTGGCTGACCTATTCGTCTCTGGCGCAGGTATGTAAATACGCGAACCGTGTGAGTTACCAGGTGCTGAATCAGCACTCCCCGCGCCTGACGCGAGGTTTGCCGGAGCGTGAGGATAGCCTGGAAGAGTCTTACTGGGAGCGTTAAGCTTGTTCCTCGCCCCAAAGGGGCGAGGGTGAAATTATCCCGTCACCGTCTGCTGGGTTAAGGGTTTTTCTAACAGTCCCAGCATCGTATTGGCAATCTCCCTTTCCCCCATCACTACCTGGCTGGCGCCACGTTCGGTGATGTATTTCACCTCATCGTCATAGTGCGCGCGGGCGATAATTTCGATATTCGCGCATTTTGCCCGCGCCGCCGCCACGACCTCTCCGGCCTCATAGCCGTTGGGGATGGTAAGCAGCAGCCAGCGAGCGCAGTCCAGATGCGCCAGGTTCATTATTTCCTCGTTGGCGGCATTGCCCAGCACGGCACGCACGCCGCGCTCGCGCAGCTCATCTACCCGGCTACGGGAGGTTTCCACCACCACAAGCGGAATACCCTGCGCCATAAGCTTTTCGCCCAGCAGACTGCCCACGCGCCCGTAGCCTACCAGCAGCGCATGGTTGCAGATATCGACGGGGATCTGTTTTTCTTCCTCAATAGCTTCTTCCAGCGTCTGCTCTTCAAGGGTTTCGGTTTTAGCGAGATAACGCTCAAGCACGGCGAATAAAACAGGGTTAAGCATAATCGACAGGATTGCCCCCGCCAGCACCAGATTCTGGCCGTTTTGCGGCAGCAGATTCAGCGCCATGCCGAGGCCTGCAAGAATAAAGGCAAATTCACCGATTTGCGCGAGGCTGGTGGCAATGGTCAGCGCTGTACGCTGCGAGTGGCCGAACAGGCGCACCAAGCCGAACGCGGCGACGGACTTGCCGAAGACGATGATCGCAAGCGTCCCCAGCACGGCCAGCGGCTCCTGAATCAGGATCATCGGATCGAACAGCATGCCGACGGAGACGAAGAACAGCACGGCAAACGCGTCGCGCAGCGGCAGGGTGTCGTGTGCGGCACGGTGGCTCAGCTCTGACTCGTTCAGCACCATCCCGGCGAAGAACGCGCCGAGTGCAAAGGAAACGTCAAAGAGCTCGACCGCACCAAAAGCGATGCCCAGCGCCAGGGCCAGAACAGAAAGGGTAAACAGTTCGCGCGAGCCGGTAGCCGCACTGCGCGCCAGAATCCATGGCACCAGACGGCGGCCCACCACCAGCATAATGGCGATAAAGGCCGCGACTTTACCGATGGTGAAAGCCATATCGAGCGACAGCGAAGCCAGGCCCATATTGCCTTTTTCCAGCATGCTCGCTACCGCCGGCAGCAGTACCAGCGTTAACACCATCACCAGATCTTCAACTATCAGCCAGCCAATAGCGATTTGTCCCCGCTGGCTATCGATAAGCTGCCTTTCCTCAAGCGCGCGTAGTAATACCACGGTACTTGCTGTGGAAAGACACAGACCAAAGACAATCCCGGTCATCACTGACCAGCCTATTATTGCGGAAAGCGCCATACCCAATAGCGTCGCTACTGCTATCTGTGCGATAGCTCCTGGGATGGCGATAGTCTTTACCGCCATAAGATCCTTTAAAGAGAAGTGAAGACCTACGCCGAACATCAAAAGAATAACGCCTAATTCCGCCAGTTCCGGCGCCAGTTTGGTATCAGCAACAAAGCCTGGCGTAAATGGACCCGCGAGCACCCCTGCTAACAAATATCCGACCAGCGGTGATATCCGCAACTTATTGGCAAGCATTCCGAATAAAAAAGCGAGCACAAGACCACCAACAATGGTGGTGATAAGGGGGGTGGCATGATGCATTCCGTCTCCTTTCGTAAGCAGCGAGGTCCAGTTTTGGTCGGTTAGTCCAAAAATCACATTATTAGTTTATGACAATTTTTTATCGGCGTTGGCGAATAATGGTTAACTTTTTAATAAAAGGCGCATTTCGACAAAAAAAAGAAGCTAAGAGCTATTTCAGGGAGTTAGGGGAAGGAAGAAGCGAAGGAATATAAGAATGTAACCCGGCCAAAGTAAACTTTTGGCCGGTTAAAGTTACGATTTATGCCGATTATCGGGCAGGAATATGGTCAAAATACCCAGTAGCGGCAGGAAGGCGCAGATTTTGTAGACTAACTCGATGCTTGTACTATCGGCCACCAGGCCCAACACGGCCGCGCCGAGCCCGCCCATGCCAAAGGCAAACCCGAAAAATAGCCCGGAAACCATGCCGATACGCCCCGGCATCAGCTCCTGAGCATACACAAGTATCGCAGAAAACGCCGAAGCGAGAATAAAGCCGATAATGACGGTTAAAATGCCCGTCCAGTAAAGGGATGCGTAGGGTAAAGCCAGGGTAAAAGGCGCAACGCCGAGAATCGATCCCCAGATGACATACTTGCGGCCGATTTTGTCGCCCAGCGGCCCACCAATCACCGTGCCGGCGGCGACGGCAAACAGGAATGCGAACAGATGGAACTGGGCATTTTGCACCGACAGGCCAAATTTATGCATTAAATAGAAAGTGTAATAACTGCTGATACTCGCCATATAGAAATACTTCGAGAAAATCAGCATCAGCAGAATGGAAACCGCCAGAATAACTTTATTACGCGGCAGCGGATTAACTACTGCGGCTTTAGGTTTACCTTTCGCCATCAGATGCTGGGCGGCATACCAGCGGCTAATCTGCAGCAGTACGATAATCGCCAGCAGCGCGGCCAGCACGAACCAGGCAACGTTGCCTTTGCCGTAAGGGGCAATGATCAGCGCCGCCAGTAAAGGCCCGAGTGAACTTCCGAAGTTGCCGCCCACCTGGAACAGAGACTGCGCCAGACCATGACGGCCGCCGGAAGCCATACGCGCCACGCGTGAGGATTCAGGATGGAAGATGGACGAACCCGTACCGACCAGCGCCGCCGCCAGTAAGACCATCGGGAAGCTGCCCGCCAGCGCGAGCAGCACCAGCCCACAAAGCGTGAAGCACATACCAATAGGCAGCGACCACGGCATTGGATATTTATCGGTGTAGTAACCCACAACCGGTTGCAGCAGCGAAGAGGCCAGCTGGAAGGTGAGAGTTATCATACCTATCTGGACAAAGCTTAAAGAAAATTCAGCCTGAAGCAGCGGGTAGAGCGCCAGAATCAGCGACTGGATCATATCGTTAAGCAAATGCGAGAGGCTGATAGCCCCTAAAATACCAAAAGAGGTGCGCGCCTTTTTTGATTCCGGCGGCGCAAGGGTTTGTTCGGAGGTTGCCATAAATACCTGTTGAGAAGCTGATTATTATTTTTGAAACGGATGACGGTTACGGATTGCAGGCGTATCCGTGGATTATTGTTACCCTGCTAACATACCCGCAGGCTAGATTTGAGGAAAGTCGCAATTCGTAAAACTTATTTGCCTCTCCTGCTAACATTCTGATAATGGTTCAGGTTTAGGAAAATGGAGATTTTCAATGCGGTTCGCAATTAAAGGGCTAGCTTCGGCATTGTTAGTGGCGTTGAGTTTGACGAGCGTATCTGCGCTGGCGTGGGAAAAAGACAAAACCTACAAGATTACTATTCTGCACACTAACGATCATCACGGCCATTTCTGGCGTAACGAATATGGTGAGTATGGTCTGGCCGCGCAGAAGACGCTGGTGGACAACGTGCGTAAAGAGGTGGCGCAGGAAGGCGGCAGTGTACTTCTGCTCTCGGGCGGGGATATCAACACCGGCGTGCCGGAGTCCGATCTGCAGGATGCAGAACCCGATTTCCGCGGCATGAGTCTGATTGGCTACGACGCGATGGCCGTCGGGAACCATGAGTTTGACAATCCGCTTTCGGTTTTGCGCCAGCAGGAAAAGTGGGCCAAATTTCCGCTGCTTTCAGCCAATATTTATCAAAAAAGCACCGGTGAACGGTTATTTAAACCCTGGGCCATTTTCAAACCTCAGGGTATTAAAATCGCGGTCATTGGCCTGACCACGGACGACACCGCAAAAATAGGTAATCCTGAATTCTTTACCGATATCGAATTCCGTAAACCTGCCGACGAAGCGAAGCTGGTTATCCAGGAACTGCAAAGTACAGAACAGCCGGATGTGATTATCGCCGCAACCCATATGGGCCACTATGATAATGGCGAACACGGTTCCAACGCGCCGGGGGACGTTGAAATGGCGCGTAGCCTGCCAGCAGGCGCGCTGACAATGATTGTGGGTGGTCACTCACAAAACCCGGTCTGCATGGCTTCTGAAAATAAAAAGCAGGTGGATTACGTGCCGGGTACACCCTGCGCGCCGGATAAGCAAAACGGTACCTGGATTGTGCAGGCGCACGAGTGGGGAAAATATGTTGGCCGTGCGGATTTTGAATTCCGCAACGGCGAGATGAAGCTGGTTCACTATCAGCTTATCCCCATTAACCTGAAGAAGAAAATTACCTACGATAACGGCGAAAGCGAGCGCGTACTTTACACCCCGCAAATCGTTGAGAATCAGCGCATGCTTTCGCTGTTAAAGCCGTTCCAGAATAAAGGCCAGGCGCAGCTCAGGGTTAAAGTGGGCAGCGTGAACGGGCATCTGGAAGGGGATCGCAGCAAAGTTCGCTTTGTGCAAACGAACCTCGCGCGTGTCATCCTTGCCGCGCAAATGGCGCGTACCAGTGCGGACTTTGCGGTGATGAGCGGCGGCGGTATTCGCGACTCCATCGAAGCGGGGGATATCACTTATAAAGATGTGCTGAAGGTGCAGCCGTTTGGCAATACCCTGGCTTATGTCGATATGTCCGGCAAAGAAGTGGCTGAGTACCTGGCGGAGGTCGCGAAAAAAACGCCGGATTCCGGAGCCTATCCGCAGTTTGCGAACGTGAGTTTTGTTGCGACAGCAAAGGGTTTGCAGGATTTGAAAATCAAAGGCGAACCGGTTGACCCGGCCAAAACCTACCGTATGGCGACGCTGAGCTTTAACGCCACCGGCGGCGACGGCTATCCAGCCATTGATAAAAAACCGGGCTATGTGAATACCGGCTTTGTGGATGCGGAAGTGCTTAAGCAGTACATCGAACAGAACTCACCGCTGGATGTGAATGCTTACGAACCGAAAGGTGAGGTGAGCTGGCAGTAAAGGAATACTCACCCTGACCCTCTCCCTCAAGGGAGAGGGGACTTTAAGGCAGCATCTCGCCCACGGCTGGCTCCCTTCTATTTCAGCGGCAACAAAACGTCTGTTTGCAAAGCGTGCTCCGGCAACTGCTCATCAAGTTGTAAATAGCGGAAGTAAACCGGGAAATCACGCAGCTCCTCGCCGCTTTGCGGTAGCCACTGACGGTACAAATAGTAAACGCTATCGCTAATGCGATCGTAGGCTCCCACGTGTCTGACCACGGCGCAGCGTCCACCGGGCAATGTTTTGACGATAACGCCCTGAGGATTGGGTGGGATCTGCCCGTTAGCCGCAGCACTCAGTTCGCCGCACACGTCAAAGCGAAAGTCTTCACCCTGCGTGGTGTGCGGATCGTTATACGGCACGCCGTAAGTGCCCTGCGTGGTATAGTCCGACAGCCCGGAGGCAATACGCCACTCAATAAATGAATCCACGGTTTTATTGACCCGCAGCGGGTCGCCCCGGTGCTCCAGCACGGCGACTTTGACCGGCTCAACGGTAATGATTTTCACATCCATCTTTTCCATCCTCTGCTGAGTCTCCCGTCCGGGAAACTGAAAATGCACCTGCCAGTCAACCCAGGCGGGAGCTTTGCGAAATTCGCTCGGGGACTGGCCGAAGGTATTTTTGAAGGCGCGAGAAAATGATTCCGGATTTTCAAAACCGGCGTCCAGGGCAATGTCAATTACCTTGTCCTGCGGCTTATTCACCAGCCGGAACGAGGCTTTTTTCAGACGCATCAGCGAGATATAGCGACTGATGTTCACCCCGCAGTACAGGCTAAACTGACGATGAAAGTGAAATCGCGAAAAGCAGGCGACTTCGCTGAGCTGTTCAACCGTCAGGGGGCTGTCCAGATGCTCTTCGATGTAAGCGAATACTTGCTCGAAGCGTCTGGCGTAAAGGTTTGCTTTGCCGTGGCTCATTTTCCCTCCCTATGGACGGCTACTTTGCCCGTTGCGCTGGAGCTTTACCTGACCGAAATTGCTCTTTCGCTCTTTCGCTCGTTAGCCCGTGCGGGAGGGGTTGGTGACGCTAGTCGCGGCGGGCGATATCGGCAAAGCTGGCATCAAGCAGCTTTGCCAGAT
>DALYUA010000122.1:0-8243 GCA_031993245.1 Buttiauxella sp.
ATGCAAAAAACCATCGACAAGCTGGCTGAATTGCAGGAACGCTTCAGGCGCGTGCGCATTACCGATAGCTCCAGCGTCTTCAATACCGATCTGCTCTACACCATTGAGCTGGGCCATGGACTGAACGTTGCGGAGTGCATGGCGCATTCCGCAATGGCGCGTAAGGAGTCGCGTGGGGCACACCAGCGCCTGGACGAAGGCTGTACTGAACGCGATGACGTTAACTTCCTGAAGCATACCCTTGCCTTCAGGGATGCGGACGGCACCACGCATCTGGAATACAGCGACGTGAAAATCACCACCCTGCCGCCGGCAAAACGCGTCTACGGTGCGGAAGCAGAAGCAGCCGATAAGAAGGAGGCGACGAATGGCTGATGTGATGAAAACCCTGAAGATCGAAGTGGTGCGCTACAAGCCGGAAACGGACAGCGAACCGCACAGCGCTGTCTATGAAGTACCTTACGATGAACAAACCTCGCTGCTGGATGCGCTGGGTTACATCAAGGACAATCTGGCGCCGGATCTTAGCTACCGCTGGTCGTGCCGTATGGCGATTTGCGGCTCCTGCGGCATGATGGTCAACCGCGTACCGAAGCTTGCCTGCAAAACCTTCCTGCGCGAATACACCCAGGGCATGAAGGTTGAGGCGCTGGCAAACTTCCCCATCGAGCGCGACCTGGTGGTGGACATGACCCACTTTATTGAAAGCCTGGAAGCAATTAAGCCGTATATCATCGGCAATTCACGCACGCCGGACCAGGGACCCAATACCCAGACGCCTGCGCAGATGGCGAAATACCATCAGTTCTCCGGCTGTATCAACTGTGGCCTGTGCTACGCGGCCTGTCCGCAGTTCGGGCTTAATCCTGAGTTTATCGGCCCGGCGGCGATTACGCTTGCTCACCGCTACAACCTGGACAGCCGCGACCATGGCAAAAAGCAGCGTATGGCGCAGCTAAACGGCCAGAACGGCGTCTGGAGCTGCACTTTCGTGGGCTATTGTTCAGAAGTTTGTCCGAAACATGTCGACCCGGCCGCCGCTATCCAGCAGGGCAAAGTTGAAAGCTCGAAGGACTTTTTAATCGCCACCCTGAAACCACGCTAAGGAGTGCACAATGACCACGAAACGTAAGCCATACGTCCGGACAATGGCGCCCACCTGGTGGCAAAAGCTGGGCTTCTACCGTTTTTATATGCTGCGCGAAGGCACTTCGGTGCCAACCGTCTGGTTCAGCATTCTGCTGATCTGCGGTCTTTTTTCCCTGAAGAGTGGGCCAGAAAGCTGGGAGCATTTTGTCAGTTTTCTGCGTAACCCCATCGTCGTGATCCTGAACCTAATCACCCTTGCTGCCGCGCTGCTGCATACCAAAACCTGGTTTGAGCTGGCGCCGAAGGCCGCCAACATCATCGTCAAGGATGAAAAAATGGGGCCGGATCCGGTCATCAAAGGGCTATGGGCGGTAACCGCGGTTGCCACGGTTGTGATTCTGTTTGTTGCTCTGTTCTGGTAAGGAGGACGTTATGATTAATCCCAATCCGAAGCGCTCCGACGAGCCGGTATTCTGGGGTCTGTTTGGGGCTGGCGGCATGTGGGGAGCAATTATCGCTCCCGCTATCGTGCTGCTGGTGGGCATTATGCTGCCGCTCGGCCTGTTCCCTGGCGACGCGCTGGGTTTTGAGCGGGTTTACGCCTTCGCACATAGCTTACCTGGCCGCCTGTTCATTTTCCTGATGATTGTGCTGCCGCTGTGGTGTGGCCTGCACCGTATTCACCATGCCATGCACGATCTGAAGATCCATGTTCCCTCCGGGAAATGGATCTTCTACGGGCTTGCGGCAATTCTGACCGTAGTAACGTTTATCGGGGTGATTACTCTGTAAGCGCGTAAAACATTTCAAAATGCCTGCCGCCGGGCAGGCATTTTTTTCGACACAATCTACACTTAGCAAAAAGCTGCTAAGGAATAAGCTATGCGCATCTGGCCGATAGTCTCTGCTGTAACGGTGGCGTTTTTGGTTGTTGCCTGTAGTTCCCCCACCCCACCACCGAACGTGAAGGTGGTCAATAATTTCGATGCCAAGCGCTACCTTGGACAGTGGTATGAAATTGCCCGTTTCGATCATAAATTTGAACGCGGCCTGGAAAAGGTCACGGCGACCTACAGCCTGATGGATGATGGCGGTCTGCGGGTAGTGAATCGTGGATTTAACCCCGACCGTCAGATGTGGCAGCAAAGCATCGGTAAGGCTTATTTTACCGGCTCGCCGGACCGTGCGGCGCTGAAAGTTTCGTTCTTCGGCCCGTTCTATGGCGGTTATAACATCATTGCGCTCGACAAAGATTATCGTCACGCGCTGGTGTGCGGGCCGAACCGTGATTACCTGTGGATCCTCTCCCGCACGCCGACAATCAGCGATGAAGTGAAACAGCAAATGCTGGAAACCGCGACCCGCCAGGGCTTCCCGGTTGAGAAGCTTCTGTGGATCAAACAGGAAGGCTAGGTGCTGAGTTTCAGCCCGATAATACCGGTAACAATCAAAGCCAGGCTCACCACCCGGGCCGGACTTGCTGATTCACCCAGTAACAGGATACCAATTGTGGCTACGCCAACTGCGCCAATTCCCGTCCAGACGGCGTAAGCGGTGCCGCCAGGCAGCGTTTTCATCGCCCATGACAGCAGCGCCATGCTAGCCACCATCGCCACAATAGTTATCACGCTTGGCCACAGACGGCTAAAACCCTGCGTGTATTTCAGCCCTACGGCCCAAACCACTTCCAGCAGACCTGCAATAACAAGAATAAACCAGGACATAATAGCTCCACTAAAGGGGCCGTCCCCGTTGGAAAAGAAGCGGTTACGGGTCGTCCCGCAACGCTGGTGCGCAGAACAGTAGTGTAGCACTTAGAAAACGGCAAATCAGGTCAGAGGAATTTTCTTACCGCAAGAAGACGTCACGCCAGCCTTCCGGCACTTTCAGCTGAAAAAGCTAAGCCTGGAAATAGCTTGAATTTGTTACGTAGATCAACAATTCACTTTGCTTGAAACATTTATATGATTAAAACGTTTCTCTACGATCATAGAAAGGCTGTAATAATGAAATTGGCGAATGCTAAAAATGTATAAAATACTATTGGTTGACCAATGTTACTACAGCCTTCTGGGTCTCAGGCACTTAATTAACAAAAATAATACATTCTGTATTGCCGACACCAATAATCTGCTTATTGCCCGGGAGAAAATTATACAGTGGCGGCCTAATATGGTTATCGTTGATTTCTCGGCCTTTGCAGGCGTGCTGCATAATATCCAACAGCTTTCCGCAATTTATTCTGCCTGTCATAAATTGACTCGTCTGATGGTAATGCAAAGCGGAGATCATCCACATATTGAAGAGTATTGTCGACAACAGGGCACGCAGGAGGTATTCAGCAAAAAGCTTCCTTTGCCTGAGCTACATTCCCTTATTGAGCAATCGTTAAATACGCGACCGCCTTTCAGATACCATCGACAGCATACTGCCTCACTGCTTACTTTACGCGAGGAGCGAGTCTTAAAACTATGGACGGAAGCGGCAAGTAACGAGGTGATTGCAAAGATAATGGGCATCAGTCCTAAAACGGTCTATACCTACAAGCGAAATATCCGGATGAAATTAGGGGCTGATAACCGCTTCTCTTTATTTTTATCCCATCCTCAGGAAGTGGCATAATAACGGTACGGTAACAGCTACCGTACCGTCCTGGGTTCACGATTAATTCTGTGCTTTTGTTGCTGCACCAGAAATCGCGCTGCCGCCATCTGAAATATCTTCACCAACACCACGCGTAGTATTACAAGCCGTCAGCAATGAGGTGAGCACGACGAGTGAAAAGAACGCTGCAATAGTTTTCTTAATCATGAAATTTTCCTTTTTTGCCCATGTGGTTGTGTACAGCCACTTAAGCATAGCCAAAAAATGGAAAGCTGACGCAGATGGAAGATTTTTTAGGAGTGATGGAAGTTATTTGTTGGTCGCGCGCTCGATTGCGCCGCCGAGATGCTGCAGATCTTCGCCAAAACCACGTGTCGTATTGCATCCGCTCAGCAACATCGCCAGACAAGCGATAAAGAGGAACTGCTTAGCCAGTCGATTCATCTTCCCTGCCTTCAAAAGCTGCGGCGTGGTAAGAAACCAAATCCACGCCGCAAATCTTCACGTATTACTTAACGCGAGAAACGTATTCGCCAGAGCGGGTATCAACTTTGATCACTTCGCCAATCTGTACGAACAACGGAACTTTAACTACAGCGCCGGTAGACAGCGTGGCTGGCTTGCCGCCGGTGCCCGCAGTATCGCCTTTCAGGCCTGGATCGGTTTCAACAATTTCCAGCTCCACAAAGTTCGGTGGCGTTACCTGGATTGGACGACCGTTCCACAGAGTCACGATGCATTCAGCCTGGTCGAGCAGCCATTTAGCGTTATCGCCAATCGCTTTTTCGTCGGCAGCCAGCTGCTCGAAGGTTTCGTTATTCATGAAGTGGTAGAACTCACCGTCGTTGTACAGGTAAGTCAGGTTCATATCGATAACGTCTGCGCCTTCGGCGGAGTCGGTAGATTTGAAGGTTTTTTCAACGCGGGAGCCGGTCAGCAGGCGGCGCATTTTAACGCGGGCAAAGGCCTGGCCTTTACCTGGTTTCACAAACTCGCTGGATTCGACTGCATAAGGCTCGCCTTCGAACATGATTTTAAGACCGGCACGGAAATCGTTGCTAGAATAAGTCGCCATAAGGCCCTCTGAAATTGTTAATTGGTAGCTTAGCCAAAAAATGGCACACATTGTAACCCTAAATCCCCCCCGCAGAGAAGATTGGTTAACGCAACTTGCCGATGTTATAACCGATCCCGACGAACTGCTGCATATTTTAAACGTAGACGCCGACGAAGAGTTGCTGGCAGGCCGTGATGCGCGTCGACTTTTTGCCCTTCGCGTACCGCGAGCGTTCGTTGCACGAATGGAAAAAGGCAATCCGAACGACCCGCTTTTACGCCAGGTGCTTACTGCAAAGCAGGAGTTCATAACGGCACCCGGTTTCAGCACCGATCCTCTGGAAGAACAGCACAGCGTCGTACCGGGGCTGCTGCATAAGTACAGCAACCGCGCCCTGCTGCTGGTAAAGGGAGGCTGCGCCGTAAACTGCCGCTATTGCTTCCGCCGCCATTTTCCGTATGCCGATAATCAGGGCAACAAGCGAAACTGGCAGGCCGCGCTCGCCTATATCAGTGAACATCCCGAGCTTGACGAAATTATTTTCTCCGGCGGCGACCCGTTGATGGCTAAAGATCATGAACTGGACTGGTTGCTGAGCGAACTGGAAGCTATCCCGCATATTAAGCGTCTGCGCATTCATAGCCGTCTGCCGATTGTCATACCGGCTCGTATCACCGGGACACTCGTCGAGCGTATAGCACGCTCGCGCCTGCAAACATTGCTGGTCAACCATATCAATCACGCGCAGGAAATTGGCGATGAGTTCAGGGCGGCGATGGCGAGCTTACGCCAGGCAGGCGTTACGCTCCTTAACCAGAGCGTGCTGCTGCGCGGCATTAACGATAACGCCCCAACGCTGGCGGATTTAAGCAATGCGCTCTTTGATGCGGGAGTGATGCCGTATTATCTGCACGTGCTCGATAAAGTGCAGGGCGCGGCGCATTTTATGGTAAGCGACGATGAGGCGAGGAAGATTATGCGTGAGTTACTGACGCTGGTTTCCGGCTACATGGTGCCGAAACTTGCCCGTGAGATTGGCGGTGAGCCGAGCAAAACACCGCTGGATTTGCAGCTGCGACAGAGTTAAATCCCCTGTATTTGTATTCTCTTCCCAGTTTCGGTAAACCCTGTGCTCGATAGAATTTTTATGTCCTATCGAGCCTGCTTCGTGTAATGGTACGACCCCTTGTGCATTAATTAATGCCGCCTTTATCGGAGCTTAATTATGTTAACTTCCCATCGAGAAATTTCTCACACATTGAGGGCCCTATCACAGAAGTACCTGACACCCTCTAATCTTTGCGATTCCTTTCGTTATTAATTTCATCATACATTCCCTGCAAAGGTTTTATTGTTATTTCCGGCATAATAATTAAGTAATTTTAAGGAATATTACCACGCAGCAACGTAACAGATAATTCTGTGTTAACAATCTTGGTATAGTGTTATAAATATCTGCCATTCCAATCCTGCTCAACATAAAAAACCAGTAAAAATATAAAAACCTTATTCTGACTTAGATAAAAAACCCCATCCGTTTATTTATTGAACATTTAGTATTTGTTCATATAAAAAAGGTTGATTGAAATAATGATTACTGTAATAGTTAAAATAAATGTATTAAATCTGCCATTGGCAACCGATCTTCGTAATTAAAATACGAAGTCGATGGATATCATCGCTATGTGCTTACCACAACCACTGCCTAGCATTAAATCAAGGTAATTGCAAAGAATCACGGCTATGATGTGCTTATACAGCGATGTAGCAGCCCAAAAGCCGGATATAAAATTAACAACATAAAAAATCACTCAACAAGGATGTGAGTATGTTGCTGACGGTAAAAATGCTGTTCCGGTCTGTACTGGAAGGGAAAAGACAGGTGTTGTGGCAGCTTGCAATATTCTCCTGTTTTATCAATGTAATGGCACTGGCACCCAGCATTTACATGCTGCAGGTTTACGACCGTGCATTACAATCCCGGAATGAAATCACCCTATTAATGCTGACTATTATTATTTTCGGCATACTGGGTTTTACAGCTTTTCTCGAATATATTCGGAGCATGGTTGCTATTCACGTTAGTAAAAAAATAGATAACGAACTTGGTAATAGAGTGTTCACCGCCGAGTTTGATGCGCAATTAGAAAAATACGAGGGCAATGCAGGGCAGACGCTAAACGACGTAACGATACTGCGTCAATTTTTTACCGGTAATGGTCTCTTCGCCTTTTTTGATGCTCCCTGGTTTCCGGTATATATCAGCGTCATATTCCTTTTTAATCCCTGGCTAGGATTATTATCTCTTGCTGGCGCTGTAGTGCTGATCGCACTTGCCGTATTAAACGAAAAACTTTCACATACGCCGCTGAAGGAAGCGGCTCATATGTCGCGCATAGCGAGCCAACTGGCCCGTACTCAGCTACGTCAGGCAAGCGTTGTTGCCGCTATGGGAATGTCCCCCGCTCTCAAACAACGCTGGGAAATAGCCCAGGGAAAATTTATTACCTGGCAACAGCAGGCAAGTGGCTACAACACGATAGTGTCGTCTACTACGCGTTTTATACGTTTATCTCTTCAGTCAATGGTTTTAGGGCTAGGCGCATGGTTAGCTATTCGTGGTGAACTGACGCCGGGGATGATGATTGCGGGGTCAATTTTGCTCGCGCGCGCCCTGTCACCCATTGAGCAAATTATTGGTGCCTGGAGACAATGGAAAAACGTCCAGGACGCCCTGGAGAGAATCGATAAGCTGCTTATCGAACATCCACCACGCCAGCCAGGACTGTTATTACCGGCCCCACAGGGCAAACTTCAGGTAGAAAACATCGTAGGCACGGCTCCGAACGACGGCGGACGCCGACTTATTGATAACGTCTCTTTTTCTCTGGAAGCAGGAGAAACGCTGGGTATTGTAGGTTCCAGCGGTTCAGGGAAAAGTACGATAGCGCGCATGCTGCTGGGTATCTGGCCTTTGGCGCAGGGAATAATACGGCTGGATAACGCCGATATTCATCAATGGGCAAGAGATGAATTAGGTCCATGGATCGGCTGGTTACCGCAGGAATCCAGTCTGTTCGCCGGTACAATTGCGGAAAATATCGCTCGTTTTCAACAGCCTGACTCTGAAAAAATTATTGAAGCTGCACGCCGGGCCGGCGTCCACGAACTGATTCTCCATCTCCCCTCCGGTTACGATACGATCGTTGGTGATGAAGGTGTCGGGCTATCCGGTGGACAAAAGCAGCGTGTTGCTCTGGCACGTGCGCTCTACGGCAGCCCGAGTCTGGTCGTGCTGGACGAGCCGGATGCTGCCCTGGACGATGCCCGGCTGGCTGCTCTGATGCAAACGTTAACAAAATTAAAGCAGGAAAAGATCACCGTTATCCTGATCACCCACCGTAAAAACATGCTGCCCATTACAGATAAGCTGCTGGTGTTGTCCTGCCGCAAAGTCTCAAAATTTGGTCGAACCCGGCGGTTGCTGGCAGCG
>DALYUA010000123.1:0-8230 GCA_031993245.1 Buttiauxella sp.
GGTGAAGAATATGGCGTAGATAACAGTCATATGGACGCATCTGCGCTGTACACCCAGCCAGAAGACGTTGATTACGCTTACACTAAACTGAATGCAATCAGCCCGCGCTTCACCATTGCTGCTTCTTTCGGTAACGTGCATGGCGTTTACAAGCCAGGCAACGTAGTCCTGACCCCGACTATCCTGCGCGATTCTCAGGAATACGTTTCTAAGAAACACAACCTGCCGCACAACTCCCTGAACTTCGTCTTCCACGGCGGTTCCGGTTCTTCCGCGCAGGAAATTAAAGATTCCGTGAGCTACGGCGTTATCAAAATGAACATCGATACCGATACCCAGTGGGCAACATGGGAAGGTATCCTGAACTATTACAAAGAAAACGAAGCTTACCTGCAGGGCCAGCTGGGCAACCCGAAAGGCGCTGACCAGCCGAACAAGAAATACTACGATCCACGCGTATGGCTGCGCGCTGCACAGTCTTCGATGATTGTTCGTCTGGAGCAGGCTTTCAAAGAGCTGAACGCGGTCGACGTTCTGTAATTTAAAGCACTTTATGTTTGTATTAAGCCCGCCTCGAGCGGGCTTTTTTGGCGGTTTTTTTTGCGTTCGACGGTCGTTTTTGTGCTCAACCTGGCACATCTATCGGTTTGTACTTACCCTTTAAAATCTTAGCTGTGCCTGTCGGGTGCAATTATTCGGTAAGAACAAGGAACCGTAAATGGAAGATCTCAACGTAGTAGAGAGTGTGCATAATGCCGGAGGCTGGCTGGTGCGCAACCAGGCGTTACTGCTAAGCTATGCGGTTAATATTGTCGCGGCTATTGCCATCATTATTGTAGGTATGATCGTTGCCCGCACCGTTTCCGGCACGGTGAATCGCCTGATGCTCAAGCGCCATATCGACGCCACGGTAGCCGACTTTCTTTCCGCCCTGGTACGCTATGGCATTATCGCTTTCACGCTGATTGCCGCTATGGGCCGGGTGGGCGTACAAACCGCATCGGTGATTGCCGTGCTGGGTGCCGCCGGTTTGGCTATCGGCCTGGCGCTTCAGGGGTCGTTGTCTAACCTGGCCGCAGGTGTTCTGCTGGTAACCTTCCGTCCTTTCCGTGCCGGTGAGTATGTTGATTTGGGCGGCACCGCCGGTACCGTAGTCAGCGTGCAGATTTTCTCCACCACGCTGCGCTCCGCGGACGGCAAAATTGTTGTGGTGCCCAATAAGAAAATTATCGACGGGAACATCACAAATTTTTCACGAGAGCCCGTGCGTCGCAATGAATTTATCATCGGCGTTTCCTACGATGCGGATATTGACCGGGTGCGTCAGATCCTTACCGATATCATTAGCAGCGACGACCGTATCCTGAAAGATCGCGAGATGACCGTGCGTATGAACGAGCTGGGCGCTTCTTCGGTTAACTTTGTGATCCGCGTCTGGAGCAATAGCGGCGATTTGCAAAATGTTTACTGGGACGTGCTGGAGCGCATTAAAAAAGCGCTGGATGCCGAGGGCATCGGCATTCCGTATCCGCAGATGGACGTGAACTTCAAGCGTGTTAAAGAGCCTGCGCAAGAGTAATGATTTATGGCCAGCTCCGGCTGGCCTTTTTCTCATTAGCTATACTGATTAACCATTAAAATTATCCATTTCCTCTAATAACTTTCCCCCAGTACACTTCTCTTCAGCGACTTATATTGAAGAGTGAATCATCATGATATCCTTCTATTTTCAAGGACTTGTCCTGGGTGCGGCCATGATCCTTCCGCTAGGGCCGCAAAACGCCTTTGTGATGAATCAGGGCATTCGTCGTCAGTATCATCTGATGATCGCCTCGCTTTGTGCGCTAAGCGATCTGGTGCTCATTTGCGGTGGAATATTCGGCGGCAGCGCTGTCCTGATGAAGTCGCCGTGGCTGCTGGCGATTGTCACCTGGGGCGGCGTGGCGTTTCTGCTGTGGTACGGCTGGGGCGCGCTGCGCACGGCGGCGAGCAGCAGCGTGGAGCTCGCTTCGGCGCAAATTATGAAGCAGGGGCGCTGGCGAATTATCGCCACCATGCTGGCCGTCACCTGGCTTAATCCGCACGTCTATCTCGATACCTTTGTCGTGCTGGGCAGCCTGGGCGGACAGCTTGCTGAGGAGCCAAAGCGCTGGTTTGCGCTGGGGACTATCAGCGCTTCGATCCTCTGGTTCTACGGCCTGGCGATGCTTGCCGCCTGGCTTGCGCCGCGTTTGCGGACGGCGAAAGCTCAGCGGATCATTAACGCTGTGGTAGGGCTGGTGATGTGGTTTATCGCTTCGCAGCTGGCGTGGGATGGCGTCAGGCACATCAAAGCGCTGGCGGGCTAATTCACCTTTATCCGATAGACAAGTTTTTATTCCAGGCTAAGATTGCTGCCACGATGTCCGCGTTCTTATCTGAACGTGATGACAGTGGAACGTAGCATGGAGGAATTACAGTGAAGTTTAAAACCCTGGCATTAGCTGCATTAGTAGGTCTTGGTTCGGTTCCGGCGCTGGCGGATGAGCTGCCAAATGGCCCGCACGTCGTGACTTCCGGCACCGCAAGCGTGGACGCCGTTCCTGATATTGCCACGCTCGCCATTGAGGTAAATGTCTCTGCTAAAGATGCGGCATCGGCCAAAAAACAGGCTGACGATCGCGTTGCGCAATATCTTACCTTCCTGCAGCAAAGCGGCGTTGAGAAAAAGGATATTAATGCCGCGAATTTGCGCACGCAGCCTGAATATGAATACCTGAAAGATGGCAAAACCCAGTTGAAGGGCTATCGTGCCGTGCGTCAGGTTGAAGTGACGCTGCGTCAGCTCGACAAAATGAATGAGTTGCTGGATGGTGCTTTGAAGGCCGGGCTCAACGAGATTCGTTCTGTCTCGTTGGGTGTAGCGCATCCGGAAGCGTATAAAGACAAAGCGCGTAAGGCGGCCATCGACGATGCCACTCGTCAGGCGAAACTGCTGGCCGAAGGCTTTGCAAGCAAGCTGGGACCGGTGTACAGCGTGCGTTATCATGTTTCGAACTATCAGCCGGCGCCTATGGTGCGGATGATGAAAGCCGATGCGGCGGCCCCGGCTTCTGCGCAAGATACCTACGATCAGCAGACCATCCAGTTTGACGATCAGGTAGATGTGGTGTTTGAACTGGAACGCGCGCAGACGCAAAGCGCACAATAATCTCTTCGACAAAAAAAGCCCGCTTCGTTAAGCGGGCTTTTTGCTATTCGGCGTCCTGACGCAGTACACGATGCCCATATTCCAGCAGGGCATCCGTCACGTTGCGCATCATCCTGCTTTCCGGCGCAAACCTGTGCCAGTAGAGCATGCGTCTTTGCATCAGGCCCGGCGTCAGGTCGATTAGCTCGCCGCTGTTTATCTCTCTTTCGATTTGCAGATGCGGAATCATGCAGCAGGTAGTACCCTGGCGCGCCAGCTGTACAAAGGCTTCTGATGAGTTAACGATATGGCAAGGCACGCTCCCGGGCGAGAGATCGAAGTTCTGCTGCAGGAAAGCCTGATGCATATCGTCCAGGTGGTCAAACGCCACCGCGGGCGCTTTCAGCAGCGCGGAGCGCGTAACGCCGTTCGGGAAGTAGCGTGCGGCAAACTCTTTGGAGCCGACAAACAGGTAGTCCAGCGCGCCTAAGCGATCGACCAGGCAGCTTGGCAGCGGCTGCGGTTGAATCGACACCGCGCCGACAACTTCGCCACGACGCAGTCGTTCCTGAGTTCGGGTTTCGTCTTCGACCTGGAGATTCAGACGAATGGGGGAGTCGGCCAGTACCGGAGCGAGCGCCGGCAGTAACCAGGTTGCCAGGCTGTCGGCGTTGACCGCCAGCGAAAGCAGTAGCGGCGTTGAACCGATTTGCTCATCGCCCAGCCACTCCTCTTCCAGCAACTCTACCTGACGCAGCAGCGCCAGCAGCTTCTGGCCTTGCTCTGTGGGGCGAGGCGGCACGGTGCGCACTAACAATGGCTGGCCGAACATGTTTTCCAGTTGCTTGATACGCTGTGAAACCGCTGACTGAGTAATGCAGAGCTTTTGCGCCGCGCGCTCAAATCCGCGTTCACGAATAACCGCATCCAGCGCCTGTAGCGTTCTGTAGTCCGGACGTTTCATTGTTGTTGCTGACTCCTGTTTTCGTTGTGCCAGCACTATGACATAAATTTGTGATCGATCCAGACCAAATCCATAAAGATCGGATGAGTTCGGCCATTCCCGAGGACAACCTTCCGGCGCTTGCTCTATAATGCGCGTCAGTTTTCACAGCACAGGCAAATAACCATGACGCAGGATGAACTGAAAAAAGCAGTCGGATGGGCAGCGCTCCAGTACGTACAGCCGGGCACCATAGTTGGCGTGGGTACAGGCTCTACTGCCGCACATTTTATTGACGCCCTGGGCACCATCAAACATCAGATTGATGGCGCGGTATCCAGCTCCGACGCTTCCACCGCCAGGCTGAAAAGCCTCGGCATTCCCGTGTACGATCTGAACGAAGTCGACTCCCTTGGCATCTACGTTGACGGAGCAGACGAGATCAACGGACAAATGCAGATGATCAAAGGCGGCGGCGCGGCGCTTACCCGCGAGAAAATCATTGCGTCAGTGGCCGATAAGTTTATCTGTATTGCGGATGCGTCCAAACAGGTCGATATTCTGGGGGATTTCCCGCTGCCGGTAGAAGTGATTCCAATGGCGCGTAGCTGCGTGGCTCGCAAGCTGGTGAAGCTGGGTGGCCGCCCGGAGTACCGCCAGGGCGTGGTAACGGATAACGGCAACATCATCCTTGATGTTTACGGCCTGAGCATTATCGATCCTGTGGCGCTGGAAAATGCGATTAACGGCCTGCCGGGCGTGGTAACCGTTGGACTGTTTGCCAACCGTGGCGCCGATGTCGCGCTGATTGGTACGGCTGACGGTGTGAAAACCATCGTAAAATGATCTGAGCGGGGCGCGTCATGCGCCCAACAATCCGTATAAAAATGACAAATAATTTTAACGACAAATTTGGTGACATATGTCACATCCTTGTAAAAGACCTGTGATTCCTTCCTGGAACGCCTTCACGACCAGCATTTTGTGCTAATGCCACGCCTCTTATTCCTTTTCGGCATCGCTCTGGCGCAATCGTTTATATTGCCGTAGGCGTAGATTTTGATATTTTGACGGCAGGGTAATTTACAGGCAGTACCACAACAGCACAGAAAATAGGGTCGGGAAATGGCAAAAGTATCACTGGAGAAAGACAAAATTAAATTCCTGCTGGTGGAAGGCGTGCACCAGAAAGCGGTCGAGAACCTTCGTGCGGCAGGCTATACCAACATCGAGTATCACAAAGGCGCGCTTGATAGCGATGCGCTCAAGGCTTCCATCCGTGATGCCCATTTCATCGGTTTACGCTCCCGCACTCATTTAACTGAAGATGTTCTGGCTGCGGCGGAGAAACTGGTCGCGATTGGCTGTTTCTGTATCGGTACTAACCAGGTCGATCTGGATGCGGCGGCAAAACGCGGCGTGCCAGTTTTTAACGCGCCGTTCTCCAATACCCGCTCCGTTGCCGAACTGGTTATTGGCCAGCTATTACTTCTGCTGCGCGGCATACCGGAAGCGAACGCTAAGGCGCACCGTGGCGTGTGGAATAAACTGGCTGTGGGCTCCTTTGAGGCTCGTGGTAAAAAGCTAGGTATTATCGGTTACGGCCACATCGGAACGCAGCTCGGCATCCTGGCTGAAGCTTTGGGTATGAACGTCTTTTTCTACGATATTGAAAGCAAACTGCCGCTGGGTAACGCGACTCAGGTGCAGCACCTGTCGGACCTGCTTAATATGAGCGATGTGGTAAGCCTGCACGTACCGGAGAATGCTTCCACTAAGAACATGATTGGCGCCAACGAGCTGGCGCTGATGAAGCCGGGCGCGCTGTTAATTAACGATGCTCGCGGCACCGTAGTCGATATCCCTGCGCTGTGCGATGCGCTGGCTCGCAAGCACCTGGCCGGTGCGGCAATCGACGTATTCCCGACCGAACCTGCAACCAACAGCGATCCGTTCGTTTCTCCGCTGTGCGAATTTGATAACGTGATCCTCACTCCGCATATCGGCGGTTCGACCCAGGAAGCGCAGGAAAATATTGGCCTTGAAGTGGCGGGTAAACTGGCAAAATATTCCGATAACGGCTCAACGCTCTCTGCGGTGAACTTCCCGGAAGTTTCCCTGCCGCTGCACAGCGGCACCACGAGCCGCCTGCTGCATATCCATGAAAACCGTCCTGGCATTCTGACCGCGCTGAACCAAATTTTTGCCGAGGAGGGGATCAACATCGCCGCGCAGTATCTGCAAACAACGCCGAAAATGGGCTACGTGGTGATCGATATTGATGCTGAGGAAGATGTCGCCGAGGCCGCTTTAAAATCAATGAAGGCAATTCCGGGCACTATCCGCGCTCGTCTGCTTTACTAGGTTGGTTTACGGCGGGTGGCGCGACGCTTACCCGCCCTACAATTTGCGTTTCGTAGGGTGGATAAGCGAATGCGCCATCCGCCAGCGTTACCACTCCCAAAGCCGCGTAGGCGTTACCACCGCAGGCAAAGGAACATCCCACTGTTCGGCAGGCAATGTCGGCACCAGCTGGCAATTATGCGCAAACCCAACGGGCCATAAACCATGCTGTCGCCAGTTTTGCAGGGTACGATCGTAAAACCCACCGCCCATACCCAGACGCTGTCCTTGCTCATCAAAGGCAACCAGCGGCGTTATCAGCACATCCAGCTTATCCAGCGGTAAAACGTTGCGCACGTCGAGCTTAGGTTCAAGGATTTTCAGACGATTCATCACCAGATGGCTGCTTTTGTCGTAGCGTAAAAATAGCAGGCTGCCTTTACTGAAGGGATGAAGCACCGGAAGATAAACGGCCTTTCCCGCCTGCCATAATGCGCGAATCAGCGGACGCGTATCCAGCTCACCGTCGAAGGACAAAAACACCGCGACGCTGGCAGCATTCATCACTGGCGGATAAGCCAGCATGCGCAGGGCTGCCTGTTCGGCAAAAATTTGCTGTTCGCTATCAGTGAGGGCACGGCGTCGTTGCCGAATGGTCTGGCGAATTTCAGCGCGAAGCGCTGAGACGAACTGGGGGGGTGAACTTAACGCATTGTGTGTCATGCGAAATGACCGGGTAGAAAGAGGGAATCTCCGAGATGCCGCCGCAGGCTGTAACCCTTGAACCCTTGGTTCAAGGTGAATGCGTCGTCACAGTTTTAAGGCTTCTCGGACGGACCGAGCATGCTCACCAACCATGGAGCGCCACATTCTTGTGGTATGAAATATCGGCTCAGGGGACTGGCCCGCTTGCAAACATCTCAGAGAAATTTTCCTTCACAGTTACTCTACCATAGACAACTGCGAAGCGTTATTCAAAGTTTGGACCCTGTCTGTCTGTTATGCGACCTTGCTCAAGTAACGCCTGTTCAATGGTCTGCTGTAACATTTTGATCCGCTGCTCCATGTTAGCAGCGTAGTCACGGGTTTTCGATTTTTCCTGGGCTAACTCGTAGCAAATATTCAGTGCTGCGATAAAAACTAACTGCTCAGTATTTGTGACTCTAGTGCGAACTTTTAAATCTTGCAACCGCTGATCCAGCTCAACCGCAGCCTGGTTCAGCGCATCCTGTTGTTCAGGCGGACAATTCACGCGCAATGAACGACCGAAAATTTGGATATCGACTGGTTGTGCAGACATGCCACCTTCCTGCTGTTAACTCGCCTGCCTGTCGTAACCTGTTAGCAGGCCACGAAAGGGGCGTCACTATAGCTACCCCGTTATGAAGATACAAGCCCTTTTCTGGTGCCCCGGAGTCCCTGGTGGTAGCATAACATGAACTATCCCTGCCAACGATGACGAATGCGCATGTCTATACAGAACGCTATGCCAGGCTACGACGCCGTAAGCCAACTTTTGAACGAACAAGGCGTGGGGCTTACCCCTGCGGAAATGCACGGCTTAATCAGCGGCATGCTGTGCGGTGGTAATAAAGACAGTAGCTGGCAACCGCTGCTGCATGACCTGACCAACGAAGGTCTGGCGTTTAGCCAGAACCTGGCCGATACCCTGCGCGATATGCATGCTGCAACCGGCGATGCGCTGGAGGACGACGGCTTCCTGTTCCAGCTCTATCTGCCAGACGGCGACGAAACCACGGTGTTCGACCGTGCGG
>DALYUA010000124.1:0-8206 GCA_031993245.1 Buttiauxella sp.
TAAGCTGCAGGAGATGGTGGCGGATGTTTCCCATCACTTCCCGCTGCGCTTGCCCGCGCCAACGCCAAAAGCGCTCTACAGCCCGTGTGAAATCCGCCATCTGGCGATTATCGTTAATCTTGAATATGACCCGACGGTGTCGTTCCGCAATCAGGTCGTGCATTTCGATTTCCGCAAGCTCGACGTATTCAGTTTTGGGCAGCAGCAGCAGTGTCTGGTTGGCAGCGTCGACCTGCTTTATCGCAACTCGTGGAACGAAGTGCGCACCCTGCATTTCAACGGAGAGCAGGCGATGATCGAAGCGCTGAAAACCATCCTCGGCAAGATGCATCAGGATGCCGCGCCGCCGGATAGCGTAGAAGTCTTCTGCTATAGCCAGCATTTACGCGGCCTGATTCGCACTCGTGTGCAGCAGCTGGTTTCCGAATGCATTGAGTTCCGCTTATCCAGCACCCGCCAGGAGCCGGGGCGTTTCAAAGCGCTGCGCGTGTCCGGCCAGACATGGGGTCTGTTCTTCGAGCGTCTGAGCGTGTCGGTGCAGAAGCTGGAAAATGCGGTGGAGTTCTATGGGGCGATATCCCATAACAAACTGCATGGCCTCTCTGTTCAGGTGGAAACAAACCAGGTGCAGCTACCGCCGGTAGTGGATGGCTTTGCCAGCGAAGGGATCATTCAGTTCTTCTTCGAAGAGACCAGGGAAGAGCAGGGCTTTAATATCTATATACTTGATGAGAGCAACCGGGCGGAGGTATATCACCACTGCGAAGGAAGCAAAGAAGAGCTGGTGCGCGATGTAAGCCGTTTCTATTCCTCATCGCATGACCGTTTCACCTACGGCTCAAGCTTTATCAACTTCAACCTGCCGCAGTTCTACCAGATTGTGAAGGTAGACGGGCGCATGCAGGTTATCCCGTTCCGCACCCAGACTATTCTTCCCGTCACGTCGGCGAACCATGACGATAACGCAGCGCCGCTGCTGCAGCAGTATCAGTAACTAGCTAAAGCTTACCGGCTCGCCCGCTTGCTGCGTGCAGGCTGTTTCGAGCAGCGTCCAGAATTCAGCGCCGCTACGATCGCAAATCCACATATCCCCTTTCAGGTCAAAGTGATAACCGCCGCTTTTGGTCGCCAGCCATACCTGATGTAACGGCTCCTGACGGTTGATAATAATTTTGCTGCCGTTTTCAAAGCTCAGCGTCAGCACGCCGCCGTTGATCTCACAATCGATATCCGTGTCGCCGTCCCAGTTATCCAGACGCTCTTCAATAGTCATCCACAGGCCATCGCATATGCGATGAAATTCGCTGTCGTTCATCTCTTCTTCCCGGTTAGTCGTCTTCACGGCAGTATAAAAGCAACCTGAGTGAATAGAAAAGAGTATTGCTTTTCGGGGTTCACCTGCGATGATAGACAACAGAATGTTGAATCACAGGCAACTCAATAATGAAGAAAATTTTCTGTCCGCTGGCGGTGGCACTTGCGCTATTTAGCCTTACAGGTTGCGGCCTGAAAGGGCCTCTCTATTTTCCACCCGCTGACGGTAAAACCAAACCGGCAACGCAGAGCACCGCGCCTCAACCGCAGATACAGTCAACAACGCCGGATCGCAATAACCGCGGCACGGATGATGCACCGACTCAGGTGATTTATTAGCCACTAAGAGATAAGTAACCGCGGAAATGGAGCAGAAAATGCAGTTCTCTAAAATGCATGGCCTCGGTAATGACTTTATGGTCGTCGACGCGGTGACACAGAATGTCTATTTCTCCCCTGAGCTGATCCGTCGCTTATCGGACAGGCATCTCGGCGTGGGCTTCGATCAGCTGCTGGTGGTTGAACCGCCCTACGATCCCGATCTCGATTTCCATTACCGCATCTTCAATGCTGACGGCAGCGAAGTATCGCAGTGTGGTAACGGCGCGCGCTGCTTTGCCCGCTTTGTGCGCCTGAAAGGGCTGACCAACAAACGTGATATTCGCGTGAGCACGGCCAACGGCCGTATGGTATTGAGCGTTACCGATGACGAGCTGGTGCGCGTCAATATGGGCGAGCCAAACTTCGAACCCTCAGAAGTGCCGTTTCGCGCGAACAAAGCGGAAAAGACCTATATCATGCGCGCGGCCGAGCAGACGATTATGTGCGGCGTCGTGTCGATGGGAAATCCGCACTGCGTGATTCAGGTGGATGATGTAGCCACCGCCGCCGTTGAAACCCTGGGCCCGGTTATGGAAAGCCATGAGCGCTTCCCGGAGCGGGCGAATATCGGCTTTATGCAGGTCGTTACCCGCGAACATATCCGCCTGCGCGTGTTTGAGCGTGGCGCGGGCGAAACACAAGCTTGTGGCAGCGGTGCCTGTGGCGCCGTAGCCGTGGGCATTCAGCAAGGTTTACTGGCGGAGCAGGTACGTGTAGAGCTGCCCGGCGGCCGCCTTGATATCGCCTGGAAAGGGCCGGGAAGTCCGCTTTTTATGACTGGCCCGGCGGCCCATGTTTATGATGGATTCATACATCTATGAAGAACGCCGAGGAACAGCAAGAAGCCGTACTGGAGCTCGATGATAACGCCGTAGCGGAGTATCTGCTGCGTCATCCCGACTTCTTTATTCGTAACGCCCGACACGTCGAACAGATGCAGGTGCCGCACCCGATACGCGGCACGGTATCACTGGTGGAGTGGCACATGGCCCGCAGCCGCCACCACATCAATTTCCTTGAGGAAAACATGACCCTGCTAATGGAGCAGGCGAGTGCCAATGAAGGATTGTTCTACCGCCTGTTGAAGCTACAGGGCCGTCTCGCCTCTGCGACCAGCCTGCAGGATATGCTTAATCGCCTGCATCGCTGGGCGCGTGAAATGGGGCTGGCGGGGGCGAACGTGCGGCTTTTTGCCGATCGCTGGCGTATTGGCGCCCCTTCTGACTTTACCCACCTGGGGCTCAACCGCAAGGCGTTCGAGCCGCTGCGCATTCAGCGTCTGGGCGATAATCAGCATTATCTGGGGCCGCTTAACGGGCCTGAACTGCTGGTGGTGCTGCCGCAGGCAAAAGCGATTGGTTCGGTTGCGATGTCGCTGATGGGCAACGATGCCGATCTCGGCGTACTGCTCTTTAGCAGCCGTGACGCACAGCATTATCACGAAGGCCAGGGAACCCAGCTGCTGCACGAGCTGGCGTTGATGCTGCCTGATTTGCTGGAGCGCTGGATTGAGCGCGTATGACCGCCTCGCCTCTGCAACCCTCCGTTGATGGTTTCCTGCGATACCTGAAGGTTGAGCGCCAGCTCAGCCCGTTAACCCTGCTCAACTATGGCCGCCAGCTTGAAACCATTATTCATCTGCTTGATGAGATGGGACTGAAAGCCTGGCAACAGTGCGATGCGGCAGCCGTGCGTTCTCTGACGGTGCGTAGCCGTAAAGCAGGTCTGGGGCCATCAAGCCTTGCGCTGCGTCTTTCCGCGTTACGCAGCTTCTTCGACTGGCAGGTTAGCCAGGGCGAGCTGAAAGCCAATCCCGCGAAAGGGATCTCTGCTCCGAAAACTGGCCGCCACCTGCCGAAAAATATTGATGTCGATGATGTTAACCGCCTGCTGGATCTCGATCTTAACGATCCGCTCGCCGTGCGCGATCGCGCCATGCTTGAAGTGATGTACGGCGCAGGCCTGCGCCTTTCGGAACTGGTGAATATGGATTGCGGGCACATCGATCTGTCCACCGGTGAAGTATGGGTGATGGGCAAAGGCAGCAAAGAACGTCGCGTGCCGGTGGGAAAATCTGCCGTAGTCTGGGTTGAGCACTGGCTCGATCTGCGTGAGCTTTTTGGAGCGGACGACGACGCGCTCTTTCTCTCGAAGCAGGGCAAACGCATCTCTGCCCGCAACGTACAAAAACGCTTTAGCGAATGGGGAATCAAACAGGGGCTGAACAGCCACGTTCATCCGCACAAGCTCCGCCACTCTTTTGCCACGCATATGCTGGAATCGAGCGGCGATTTGCGCGGAGTGCAGGAGCTACTGGGCCACGCGAACCTGTCCACAACGCAAATCTATACCCACTTAGACTTTCAACATTTAGCCTCGGTGTACGATGCCGCGCATCCACGCGCCAAACGGGGGAAATCGTAATGCATTTTTACCGCCCACTTGGGCCAATTGCCGCGCTCACTTTCGATCTTGACGATACGCTGTATGACAATCGTCCGGTGATCGAACGCACCGAACTGGAGTCGCTGAGCTTTGTGCAAAATTATCATCCGAGCCTCAGCGCCTTAACAAAGCCAGACTTTATGCGCCTGCGTCAGGCTATCCGCCTGGCAGAGCCGGACATTTACCACGACGTGACGGAATGGCGTCGTCGTGCCGTTGAGCAAGCCATGTTAGAGGCAGGCTTAACTGCGGAAGAAGCCACTTCGGGCGCCACTGCGTCTATGGCGAACTTTGCCCAGTGGCGCAGCCGCATCGACGTGCCGCAAGAAACCCATGACACGCTGGCGATGCTTGCGCAAAAATGGCCGCTGGTGGCTATCACCAACGGTAATGCCGAACCGCATCTGTTTGGCCTGGACAAATATTTTAAATTCGTACTGCGAGCCGGCCCGCACGGACGTTCCAAGCCTTTTAACGATATGTATCATCTGGCGGCAGAAAAGCTGAATATACCGCCGGAACAGATCCTTCACGTGGGCGACGATCTCACGACCGACGTCGCGGGTGCGGTGCGCTGTGGAATGCAGGCCTGCTGGATTAACCTGCGCGATGGCGACCTGATGCAGATAAATGACAGCCGCTTATTGCCACATCTGGAAATTTCGCGGTTGGCATCCCTCACCGCGCTGATATAATCGCCAGCAACTCTGTATAAAATTCCAGTATATTTATCTCCCTCAGACGGCGGTGCCAATGGACGTTTCTTACCTGCTCGATAGCCTCAACGATAAACAGCGCGAAGCCGTCGCGGCCCCGCGCAGCAACATGCTGGTGCTGGCCGGAGCGGGTAGTGGTAAGACGCGTGTGCTGGTGCACCGCATCGCGTGGCTGATGACCGTTGAAAACTGCTCCCCCTACTCCATCATGGCGGTGACGTTTACTAACAAGGCGGCGGCGGAAATGCGTCACCGTATTGGTCAGTTGATGGGCACCAGCCAGGGCGGCATGTGGGTCGGCACCTTCCACGGCCTGGCACACCGCCTGCTGCGTGCGCACCATATGGATGCCAGACTGCCGCAGGACTTTCAGATCCTCGACAGCGAAGATCAGCTACGTCTGTTAAAACGTCTGATTAAGGCGCTGAACCTTGATGAGAAGCAGTGGCCGCCGCGTCAGGCGATGTGGTACATCAACGGCAAAAAAGATGAAGGCTTACGTCCGCACCACATTGAAAGTTATGGGAATCCGGTAGAGCAGACCTGGCAAAAAGTCTATCAGGCCTATCAGGAAGCCTGCGACCGTGCGGGGCTGGTGGATTTCGCCGAGCTGCTGTTGCGCGCTCATGAACTCTGGCTTAATAAACCGCATATCCTCAATCATTATCGTGAACGTTTCACCAATATCCTGGTGGATGAATTCCAGGATACCAACAGCATTCAGTATGCGTGGATACGCATGCTGGCGGGCGATACCGGCAAGGTAATGATCGTAGGCGATGACGACCAGTCCATCTACGGCTGGCGCGGTGCTCAGGTGGAAAACATCCAGCGCTTCCTCAGCGACTTCTCCGGCGCGCAAACTATTCGTCTGGAGCAGAACTACCGTTCAACAAACAACATCCTGAATGCTGCCAACGCCCTGATCGCGAATAACGCGGGCCGCCTGGGTAAAGAGCTGTGGACCGACGGCAGCGATGGCGAACCTATTTCCCTCTACTGCGCGTTCAACGAACTGGATGAAGCGCGGTTTGTCGTCAACCGCATTAAAACCTGGCAGGAGAACGGCGGAGCACTGGAACAGTGCGCCATTCTCTATCGCAGCAACGCCCAGTCACGCGTGCTGGAAGAGGCGCTGCTGCAGGTTGGCATGCCGTACCGTATTTATGGCGGCATGCGCTTCTTTGAACGCCAGGAAATCAAAGACGCGCTCTCCTATTTGCGCCTGATCGCCAACCGTAACGATGATGCGGCTTTTGAACGAGTGGTGAATACGCCGACGCGTGGCATTGGCGATCGCACGCTCGATGTGGTGCGCCAGACTTCGCGTGATAAACAGTTAACGCTCTGGCAGTCCTGCCGCTTCCTGCTACAGGAAAAAGCGCTCGCCGGGCGGGCCGCTTCTGCGCTACAACGCTTTATGGAGCTTGTCGACGCGCTGGCGCACGAAACCATCGATATGCCGCTGCATGTTCAGACCGACCGGGTTATTAAAGACTCCGGCCTGATGATGATGTACGAGCAGGAGAAAGGCGAGAAAGGCCAGACGCGTATTGAAAACTTAGAGGAGCTGGTGACGGCAACGCGCCAGTTCAGCTACCAGGACGAAGATGAAGATCTGATGCCGCTGCAGGCGTTCTTGTCCCATGCTGCGCTGGAAGCGGGTGAAGGGCAGGCGGATAGCTGGCAGGATGCGGTTCAGTTAATGACGCTGCACTCGGCGAAAGGGCTGGAGTTCCCGCAGGTCTTTATCGTCGGCATGGAAGAGGGCATGTTCCCAAGCCAGATGTCGCTGGAAGAGGGCGGTCGTCTGGAAGAAGAGCGCCGCCTGGCTTACGTTGGCGTCACGCGTGCGATGCAAAAGCTCACGCTGACCTACGCGGAAACCCGTCGCCTGTACGGCAAAGAAGTTTATCACCGCCCATCGCGCTTCGTTGGCGAACTGCCGGAAAACTGCGTAGAAGAGGTGCGTTTACGTGCCAGCATCAGCCGCCCGGTCAGCCACCAGCGCATGGGAACGCCGATCTCTGAGAATGATTCAGGCTTCAGCCTCGGGCAGCGTGTCCGCCATGCAAAATTTGGCGAAGGCACCGTCGTTAACCTGGAAGGCAGCGGTGAGCATAGCCGCGTACAGGTGGCTTTCCCGGGACAGGGAATTAAGTGGCTGGTGGCCGCTTATGCACGTCTTGAAACGGTGTAACCTACAGAAATATATGGCAATTATTCAGGCGGGTGCTACGCTTAAAACGTCACCTGCATTTATTAGGCTGCGGTGTCCCGTTGCGTGTTGACGCCATATTTTTGCTGGCGTAACATGCGCGCACGATAACGACTTAAGAGGACACTCGCCTTGGACACACCCAGTAGATACTGGCTCAATTACCTGTTATCCAGGTACAACTTCTAAGGCTATCCTCTTATGCTGATGGCCTTAGTGGTTGTCGGCGACCCCATATCGCTTTATCCCGTCGCAATGAGTCAGGCTGTTTAATGGTCTGAAACCTGTAATGTTTCTGTCTGTGTGCCAACCGAGCTGTCCCTGATATTTTTTGCATTGGGAGTCCCGGTCATGCTGAGCGCATTTCAACTGGAAAACAATCGACTGTCCCGTCTCGAACTGGATGAGACCGATAACCTGACAAATTCTGTCTGGGTTGATTTGGTCGAGCCCGAAGAGACTGAACGACAGCTTGTGCAAACGGAACTTGGTCAGAGCCTGGCAACCCGGCCAGAGCTGGAAGACATCGAGGCATCCGCGCGTTTTTTTGAAGACGAAGATGGCTTGCACATTCACTCTTTTTTCTTTTTTGAAGATGCGGACGATCACGCCGGTAACAGCACCGTCGCGTTTACTATCCGCGAAGGCCGCCTGTACACGCTGCGTGAACGCGAACTGCCTGCGTTTCGCCTCTATCGTATGCGCGCCCGCAGCCAGAATATGGTGGACGGCAACGCCTATGAGCTGCTGCTTGACCTGTTTGAAACCAAAATTGAACAGCTGGCGGATGAAATTGAAAACATCTACAGCGATCTGGAAAAGCTAAGCCGGGTGATCATGGAGGGGCAACAGGGCGATGAGTATGACGCGGCGCTCTCGACGCTTGCCGAACTGGAAGATATCGGCTGGAAGGTTCGCCTGTGCCTGATGGATACCCAGCGTGCGTTAAACTTCCTGGTGCGTAAAGCGCGCTTGCCGGGCGGGCAACTGGAGCAGGCACGCGAGATCCTGCGAGATATCGAATCCCTGCTGCCGCACAACGAATCCCTGTTCCAGAAGGTTAACTTCCTGATGCAGGCGGCGATGGGCTTTATCAACATCGAGCAGAACCGCATCATCAAGATCTTCTCGG
>DALYUA010000125.1:0-5650 GCA_031993245.1 Buttiauxella sp.
AGCCGTTTCTTCTGCCCGGGCGAGGCGGTGGCGGAAGATCCGGTCACCGGATCGGCACACAGCATGCTTATCCCTTACTGGGCTGAAAAATTCGGCAAAACGCAAATGCTCGCCCGTCAGGTATCTGAACGTGGCGGTAATTTACGTTGCCAACTGGTTGGCGACCGCGTGCTTATCGGCGGGAAGGCTGCGACCTATCTGATTGGCAAAGTGCTGCTGCGCTAGCCTTCGACGCAGAGTAGAGGCGGCATAAACGAAAGCTATGACTGATGTCATTTGTTGTGTGCTACAACAAATGACATGTCAAATTCATTGCGAGGCGGGAAGTGTATTCCATTGGCGTTGAATCCGTTTTTCAAAAAGGGTAGGTCGGGAGTACTCATTCTCCTGTAACGTTGGGCATATCCGGGGCGCTATTCAGTGTAACGAACCGGGATGCCCCACCATCAGCATCAAGAATAACGGCGAACGTCACCAGGGCTGGCAGTGCTTTGGGCGTGAAAAAATCAAATTTCCACTCGGTGGGCACATCGCTTTTGACGGCAGCTACGTTAGGCTGACCGGCCCCGTTGCAGGCCGTCAACGCCAGTACCGAAAGCAGTCCGGCCAGACGGATTATTTCCATATTTTACTCCCGTTCATATCATAGACCGTCCGCTGCCAGCACTCGTCCGGCCGGTTGGTGAACGTCACCAGCTTCGCCGGTAATCCCTGATTGTTACGTACCGCTTCTTGCACCCTGAGTTCGCTACACTAGCCGTGCCCTATTGACACCACATACACTTCCCAACTGTTAATCTTACCAGTCACCATATGGGTATTTTTTTCCTTTGATAAATTCAGGCGTGTCTCCGTAATATTTATATCCGTTAGGGTGTTTAGTTATACCTCGGCAAATATCAAGTTTATCTCCGGATACGGTTTTCAGGACTGACGGTGTGACGCGATAATTCGGCTCAGTACCACTCCCCTGTAACCAGACAGCCACTTTCCCCTCCGGAGCCAGACCAATTTGAACTCTGTTGTAATACGCCGTTCCTCCCCGATAATCCTTGAACTCACTCGGCCTGCGCATTTTCTCCAGTACGGTTTTAGGGATAGTCAGTACGGTCTCATACACTTTTTTATCGATAACCGAATCCCAGCAAAAAATAATATGTCTGGGTGGTCGTTTAACGTGATTCCAGTACCCGCCAGGCGCACGATCCTTGTCATTCCATCCGCCAATGACATCAGGTAGATCAGGTGTACTGTTCAGGGTATTAAACTCATAAACCTGACCATCAGCATCCTGAACAACGGCGAATGTCACCAGAGCAGGTAACGCATTGGGCGTGAAAAAATTAAATGTCCACTCTTTTGGCACATCGCTATGAGCTGCTGTGCTGGACAAAGATTTCCCCTGACAGGCCGTCAGGGCCAGTACCGAAAGCAGTCCGGCCAGACGGATTATTTCCATATTTTACTCCCGTTCATATCATAGACCGTCCGCTGCCAGCGCTCGTCCGGCCGGTTGGTGAACTTCACCAGCTTCGCCGGTTTGACCGCACCGCTGATAATTCCCTTGCTGTCTCTTATCACACTGTTCCAGTTGGCCGAGCAGTGGATATATTTTTCGGCCAGCATCAGGATTTCTGGCGTGGTAAAGCCGGTAGCAGACTGCCCGTTTCGGACGGCGCGGCCCATCACAATCGCTTTTTCATATAAAGCATTCAGATCTGCTTTTAACGCAAAATCAGGCACGGTTTCATCAATAGGATCGAAGATCACTCCTGCATCCTGTGCCGCATCCAGCATCACCCGCAATACCACCTTTGACCAGTCGTTGCGCGTCGGACGGTCGATAACCAGCGCAGCACCGCTGCGTTTCTGTAGCGTTCCGTAGCGGTCCGCCGGCATTTTGTCGTCATGCCAGGTATCGACATTCACCTCCACCGCATTCAGCAGCGGCGCTATCGCCGGATAGCCGTCCATCGCAGTAAGCTGCGCACAGGTCTGCCGGTAAATCCGCGTTTCCGTATCAGGAGTGGGAAGCGGTACGGTTTCAAACTCCGGTCGGGTAAGGAACAGGACTTCATGCTCGTCGGGGTTATAGCCGCCGCCAATGTCGGAGTGCGCACCGGGCAGGGCCAGCTCCGGCCATGCCGGTTTTACGCTGTTCAGCGCGAAGTTAAACCGGCATTCGTGCTGCGCGGTGATATGGAACACCTTCTCCGCCACGCCCGGACGCAGCGCCAGATTAACTTCCCCGGTATCGGCGCTGTGGGGGTTGAGGCCGTTAACCGGCGTCCCGATGGCCGCCACCGTGTCAAATATCCCCAAAAAGCGGGTTTTGCCCCCCGGCGACCCGGAAAATGCAACGCCATCCAGCCCGGCCTTAATCGCTGAAACAATCGCACTATCCTGACTGAATACCCGGTTGGCAAAGTGGCGCGCCGCCGCAGCTCCGCGGCTGAAGCCGAAAATATCAAACTGCAATTCTTTGATGACGCAGGAACGGGCATCGGTGTGTTGGAGTAAATACTCCTGAATACTGGCAGCCAGGGCTGCGACTGCTTTATCAGTTTTTCTCACCACGCCGGTATCGCCCAGGCCGGTGCCCATCCCGTAAGTGCTGTCGCCCGCTCCGTCCTCCGTGCCGATACCTTCGATATAAATGGCGTACTGACCGGCTCCCGTACCCGGTTTAATCTTCTGGTTATACAGCGTATTGAGCCAGCGCACGTTAGTGTAGTAACCAAGATAGCTTCCCGCTGCTGTTCCACTGACCCCGCGATTAAGCCGGATACACTGCTGTAGCGCAGACGTAGACTCAGCATCATTCATCCCGTAATGTTCCCCGGAACAGGCGGCCTGACGGTCACCACTGTTATTGGCATTGTTGCCGGTGCCATCAAAGAACACGCCGATGGCCAGCGTGATTTCCCGTTTCTTCTTCGCAGTCTGTGCATGTTGTACAGGCTCTGACTGCTGCGCTGTTTTCCGGGCTGTCTCTGCACGTTCGGCCACACGACCAGCGTTGCAGTCGCTCTCATAGGTGTGTGACGCTACGGAAGGTTTGAAACGGGCCCGGCAAGGGCAGGAACTGTAGCTATCCAGCGAACCGGCCCACTCTTTCAGAACACCATCAACTTCGTAGGTGTCCCCCATACCGCCACAGACGCGAAACCGCCCCTTGTGCTTCCCGCAGCTTACCGGGTCGCCCTCCCGGATCTGTTGTCGAATAACGCCGCCGATTTCGTAGTCAGTGTCAGACGCACCGGCAAGAATCCTGCCCCCGCAGGTGGTTTTATCCAGGTGATACAGAAAAAATCCCGTTGCCATAATCCCTCATGACTTCAATGGTTATAAAATCAGCGCATCATACCTTAATCATGACTTAACCAAAATCTTCGGCTTCTGATTGCCGGTACAGTGCCTGGGTTCGGCATATCCGGGAGGAGCTGTACCCTGCCGCATCCGCATTTTCCCTGATACTGAGTTTCTTTACCTGCCGGAATCGGGGTGTTTATTTTAAGTGATTATTTATTAAGGATAAATATTAATAAGCATTCTGCTTTACAGTCAATAACAGAATGGGCTTGCTAAGGTTCTGTAGGAAATTGGCCGCATTGCATCGTCTTGGCGAAATAAGGGATAGTGGTCTGGAAAATCAGAGTTACCCGCCCGATGAAAGTGAAGGGCTAAAAATTGTCCGCTATCAGGCGGCATAAACGAAAGCTAAGGCAGTGACAAAGGTTCCAATAAAGCCATAAAAGCATCAAGCTGGCGAGTTTTCGCGCCTTTGCGCCAGATAAGCCAGGTTTTCAGGAAGCGCCAGTCAGGCGGCAGAGGCCAGGCGCTTGCCTGATGACTGCCGGGCATGCTTTCAAGCATGCTGCGCGGCATTAAAGCCAGACCTGCTCCGGCAACGACGCACGCCAGCATGCCGTGGTAGGACTCCATTTCATGGATTTTCCCCGGTATCGCCCGATCGTGATGGAACCAGCTTTCAAAATAGCGACGATACGAGCAGTTTGCCCGAAACGCGTAAAGACTCGCACCGTTCACCTGCTGCGCGTGCGTTACCGGGGCGTGATCGGCAGGCGCCACAATCACCATCTCTTCTTCATATACGGCCAGCCCCTCCAGCGCAGGATGCAATACCGGGCCATCAACGAAAGCGGCCGACAGCTTTCCCTCCAGCACGCCGTCAATCTGATCGCCGGACGGCCCGGTAGAAAGCGAAAGCTGGATCTTCGGGTAGCGTTGATTAAACCGCGCCAGCACGCCGGGTATCCTGACGGCGGCAGTACTTTCCAGCGACCCCAGCGCCAGCAGGCCCTGCGGCTCGTTGCCGGAAACCACCATTCTTGCTTCGTCCACCAGCTCAAGGATGCGTTTGCTGTAATGCAAAAAGCTGTGCCCGGCGGGGGCGAGTTTCAGCCGCTGGTTTTCACGGATAAACAGATCGACGCCCAGATCCGCCTCAAGCTGCTTAATGCGGGTGGTGAGATTAGAGGGCACGCGATGCACCTTCTGCGCGGCGGCATTGATGCTGCCGGTTTCCGCTACTGCGGTGAACATTTCAAGCTGCACAAGATCCATTTATTTATTCTCATTTCGTGAATAACTGACTCATCATTATTCATTTTTCATCACTTCGTCTCAAGCGTAAGGTAAGCGGACATTCAGACAATAAGGCGACATCATGCAATCTGTTACGGCGCAAACTCATGCGATCTCTCTGAACCCGGCGAACGGCCAGCGGCTTGCCGCTTACCCTTATGAATCTGACGCTCAGCTTGATGCGGCGCTGGCGCAAAACCACGGCGCTTTTCTCGTCTGGCGACAGGTATCCGTCATGCAGCGAGCGCAAAAACTCAGGGATCTGGCCGCAGTGCTGCGAGATAACGCCGAACCGATGGCGCAAATGATTACCGCTGAAATGGGCAAGCCAGTTGTTCAGGCGCGGGCAGAAGTGATGAAGTCAGCCAGCCTGTGCGACTGGTACGCAGAACATGGCCCGGCGATGCTGAGCACGGAAGCGACGCAGGTAGAAGAGAACAAAGCGGTGATTGAATACCGTCCGCTGGGGCCGGTGCTGGCGGTAATGCCGTGGAATTTTCCTTTGTGGCAGGTGCTGCGCGGCGCGGTTCCTGTGCTGTTGGCGGGTAACAGTTACGTTCTGAAGCATGCGCCGAACGTGATGGGTTGCGCACTGCTTATCGAAGAGCTGTTTATCAAAGCTGATTTCCCGGCGAGCTTATTTGAAGTGATTAACGTGACGCCTGCGGGCGTGAGCCGGGCGATAAAAGATCCACATATTGCCGCAATCACCGTGACCGGCAGCGGGAGAGCGGGGGCTGCCATCGGTGCCCAGGCTGGAGCGGCGCTAAAAAAATGCGTGCTTGAACTTGGCGGTTCCGATCCGTTTATCGTCCTGAATGATGCGGATCTGGATGAAGCTGTCAAAGCGGCAGTCGCCGGACGCTTCCAGAATACCGGACAGGTTTGCGCGGCGGCGAAACGGTTTATCGTTGAGGAGGGCGTTGCCGCAGCCTTTACAGAAAGGTTTCTTGCAGCCACGCGGCAAATGCAGGTGGGGAACCCAACCCTTGAGGCGACGCAGCTCGGGCCAATGGCGCGCTACGATCTGCGTGATGAACTT
>DALYUA010000125.1:5660-8151 GCA_031993245.1 Buttiauxella sp.
CAACGTCACTTAAAGAGGGCGCTACGCTGCTGCTGGGCGGCGAGAAGTTGGCCGGTGAGGGCAATTATTATGCGCCGACGGTGCTGGGCAATGTAACACCGACAATGACGGCTTTTCGTCAGGAGCTGTTCGGCCCGGTCGCGGCGATTACCGTGGCGCGCAATGCAGAACACGCGCTTGAGCTGGCAAACGACAGCGACTTTGGCCTTTCTGCTACGGTGTTTACCGCAGACCAGGCTCTTGCTTGCGGGCTGGCGGCCCGTCTGGAATGCGGCGGCGTCTTTATCAACGGCTACAGCGCAAGCGATCCGCGCGTGGCGTTTGGCGGCGTAAAGAAAAGTGGCTTCGGTCGGGAGCTTTCACACTTTGGCCTGCATGAGTTCTGTAACGTGCAGACCGTATGGAGAGATCGTCGATAGCAGGAGCCCGGCGCAGGCGTAAAGCCGTTCATAAATCTGAAATAGTTCTGTCATTTTTGCCCGGTACACTCGGCCCTTTCCTGGTGTTACTAAAGAAAATCATGAACATAAGTAAAATTTTCAGATCATGGAAGGCGCCTCGCCGTTCGTTTGGATTACTGAGCGGCGCAGTCTGCGTGATAGCGCTGTTCTGCGTTTTGCAGATTATGTCGACCCTTCTGCTCTCCACTATTTTGCGCGATACCCGGCGTGATGTCCTCGCGAGCGACCAACGGCATGAACAGCAGATGTTCATGGACAAAGCGCGCAGCTCGTTGCTTATGGCAAGCGATCTGTTAAACCGGGCGGGCATCTACTTCCTGCAGGATAAAGAAACGGGTTCCGTGGGGAGCTGGAATAGCCTGCTGGATGAGTCGCAGGAGGCGCTTAAAACCTCCCTTGCCGATTTTAACCGCTATCAACAGCTGCGCAGCGCTAACAGCCAGCAACAACAGCAGCACAGCGAAGCGCTGGTGGGCAGCTATAAGCTGTTTTTTGACGGCCTGAAAGAGCAGGCGGATGGCCTTGCGCAAAGCAACTCCATCGATGCGTTTTTTGCCGTGCCCGTTCAGGCGTTTCAAAGCGACTTTAACGATCGCTATGCCGGTTTTCAGAGTGAAAATGAGCAACAAACTCGCGATGCCAGCGGCTCGTTGCTGAAAAGCCTCAGCCATGCGCAAGATATGTTTATTGCGGCGCTTGGCGTGCTGGCGCTGGTAGCCATCGCCGTCTGGCTGGCCGTGACGCGTTGGGTTATTAAACCCCTCAGAAGCGTAATCGAACATATTGACGTTCTTGCCGCAGGCGATCTTTCACATCTGCCGCCTGCACGAAATCACGTGAACCGGGAAGTGAATCAACTGAGCGGCAGCGTGGTGGCGATGCAGCAGGGTTTACAGGATCTGGTACAGGAAGTGCGTGACGCCGCAGCAACAATGGCGCTGAATATCAATCAACTGGCGGAAGGGAATCAGATGCTTTTTAGCCAGTCGGCGCAGCAGGAACAAGAGTTACGAGGCGTGATCGGCCACATCACGGAGCTGGGTTCTCGCGTAAAAGAGAACAGTGATTATGCGAAACTGGCTAATCTCCGCGTCGACGAGGCCCGTGAAATCGCCGCCGGAGGCGACCAGATGATGCACAGGGTAAACCTTTCCATGCAGGATATCGTTACGCAATCTACAGAGATGCGCGGCATTGTAGCCATTATCGACAGCGTGGCTTTTCAGACCAACATTCTGGCGCTCAATGCCGCCATTGAAGCGGCGCATGCGGGTAACCATGGGCGAGGATTTGCGGTGGTGGCAAAAGAAGTCGGACTGCTGGCACAAAAGAGCAGCCGCTCCACGCATAATATTAAAGCGCTTATCAACAATTCTGTGCAGGGTATTGAACAGGGTTCAGATGCGGTGGCGGTGCTTGAAAACAGTTTGCAGAACGTCATCGCCGTGGTGAGTAAACTCAGCGGCCTGCTAAGTGAAATCTCTGCGGCCACGCTCAACCAGGGCGAGAGCGTTCATCATGTGACAAAACGCATTGCCACGCTCAATCAGGTAGCGACCCAAACTAATCAGTTAATCCGCGAAACATCGGGTTCTTCCAGACTGCTGCGCGACGAGTCATCCCGTCTGGAAAGCGCGGTGGCGCGTTTTCATCTGCCGCCAGAACATGGTTACACCTTGTAAAACTTTATTGAGGATATTAACGGCGTGAATGCGCCGTATTCCTACTGTTTTCGCTGTTTGTATACCAGACTTTACTTACCCTACATTTGTTGTGAATACATCATCATGGACAGCGAATCACGTCGTCAACTCCACGAATTACGCAGGCAAAGTAAGCAGGAGCATGAAGAGCTGCTGGCCGACCCCGCAGAGTGTGAGCCAGAAACTACGTTTGGGCAGCGAATGGCGGATGTGATAACCGGCGGTATTGCCACCTGGACATTTATCCTGGCGCAGTCGGCCATTATTATTGTCTGGACTACCTATAACCTGTTTTCCAGAAAATCGGGATTTGATCCCTATCCGTTC
>DALYUA010000126.1:0-8141 GCA_031993245.1 Buttiauxella sp.
TGCACCCAAAACGCATGAATCAGACCTGGAATGTAACCCAATAGCGTCAGGATGATGTTCAGAATGAATGCCCAACCAAATCCTTTGCCGATAAGTACGCCAAGAGGTGGGAGCAAAATAGTAATAACTACGCGCCAAAAACCCATAAACTCTCCTGTTTAAAAAATCCAACTGGTTGTATTGAAAATGAATTTTCTTTTTAAGCCTGGCATGAAGATCGCCTTTTTGCAAAAATTCACGCCGGTTTGCTCTCGCGCAGAAACGCAAAAACCCGCCATAAGCGGGTTTTTTAGTTCGCTGAAAACAGCGGGGCGTTTAAAGCTTACAGAGCAACTACGTTCGCTGCTGCAGGGCCTTTAGCGCCGTTCTCGATAGAGAACTCAACTTTTTGACCTTCGTCCAGAGTTTTGAAATCGTTGCTCTGGATGGCAGAGAAGTGTACGAACACATCTTTGCTACCGTTGTCAGGAGTAATGAAGCCGAAACCTTTCTCAGCGTTAAACCATTTTACTAAACCAGTCATTTTATTAGACATAGATACTTCCTCAATATATTTGGCCACCTAACGCGGCGAACGTGGTCTGTATTACAGAGCGTTTCTTATTTAGGCACTTAGGAGGAGACTCACGAAGAAGGGTATCTATTGTGAACTGCTTTACTAAAACTGCTTTCATAAGGTCTGTGTTGCAAACCGATGGCGCATTTACGCATGCCCTCATTTATTAAGCAAGGATTATTTTCACTTAAAGGATAAGGGTCTGGATGGCTAAGCGTCTGTAAGATAAGGGGAGAGGTTAAATTAGCAAAAAGAGTGTGGCTGCGAGAAGGGATAAATTTTTATTTTTCGGCCTGTTAAGCGAACCGGCAAATAAAGTATAAACGGCAAGAATAAGCTTTTACGTTGAACCACATATCTCGTTAGCGCATAAAATAATACGGGACATATATTAAAAGATTGCTTTGAATAAGGTATCCCTGATTCCGGCTGGAAAACACCGCAACATTATAGAGAATTTATTTAATTACTACGTTTACGATCTGGCAGAAACAGGCGAGTAGTCCTGTGCTGAGGATGGACGCTATAGCCTATCGTTGCTCGATCCCCATTGGCTGCGGGACGATCGCTGGCCCTGGCTGATTTATTATTGTGGCGAACTGGCCGGTTTCTGCTTGCTTAAGCGCTATCCATTAAACCTGGCGCGATACGATCTCGATCGGTTCTTCGTGCTAAAAAAATTTAAGGGCCAGGGTGTCGGGAAAGCGGCGTTTCGCGAGGCAGTTACCAGAATGCCGGGACTCTGGCAAACGCGAGTCCTGTTAGAAAACAAGCCTGCCCAGCAATTTTAGCGCTCGGCTATCGGTTCGCTGACAAAGGGTGAATATCAGGAAACAATATTACCTGACGGCGACCTGGCGATGCTGTTTTTTTATTACCAGATCCCTGCAGCGTAATTCGTACCCTCTCTAAACCTGAACGTCTTTCCCCTTCGTCATCGGAGGCCTTGTCCCGGTAAGTCCGGGCATCACTTCTTTCATCAGTTCAATAAATTTTCGCAGGCGGGCTGGATAATAGCTGGCGTAAGGATAAAGCAGGTACACTGGCAGCGGCGCAGACTGCCAGTCTGGCAGCACATGCTGCAACGCGCCCTCTTGCAGATCCGTTTTAACCACCCAGGAAGAAACCATGGCGGCCCCAAGCCCGTTTAACGCCGCCTTACGTACCGCATAAAGGCTGTCGGTACTGAGTCTTGGGAAGATATCAAAGCGGAAAGGCTCGCCACGAGTCGTATGATAAAGCGTCACTTCATTGCGATAAAAAGTGTTCAATGCAATCCACGGCAGGCGCGCCAGAGAAGCCACCTCTTTGACCGGGGAGTTGCCTGCCAGTAATGAAGGCGCGGCGACGACGATGCGCGGCACCTCAGCAAGCAACACCGCCACTACGTTGGGATCGGTAACCGGCCCGACATGAAGCGCGCAGTCAACACCTTCGGGAATAAAATCTGGTGAATGGTCGTTAAGGATCCACTCAATACTTATCTGCGGATAGCGCTGAAGATAATCTCCCAGCGGCCCGATGAGCTGATCCTGACCAAAAGCATGCGGCGCGCGAACACGAAGCACGCCGACTGGTTCATCCCGTACCCCGCTCACTTCATCCTCCATTATCTGCCAGTGCTCAATGAGCCTGCGCGCATGCTGATAGCAGCGCTCGCCGTCATCCGTCAGCTTCATGCTGTGCGTTGTGCGCTGAATTAACTTTACGCCAAGCGTTTGCTCCAGCATTTGCAGACGGCGGCTGATGGTCGGCTGCGACGTCCCCAACTGCGTGGCCGCCGCAGAAAGAGTGCCGCTTTCTGCAATGCGCACGAAGGTTTGCAGGATGGTTATACGATCGCCTGAGAAGCTGTTATTTTTCTTCATACGTAAAGTGTATAACAGTTTTACCTCTGCGGGGGCTACAGCTTGATGCCGGAAACGATAAGAATGGCCGCACATTCACCCCGTCGGAGCAAGCCATGAGCCAGCTTTCATCATTACCAGGCGTAAACACAGCCGCGGATAACGCGCTATCGAGCAAAAGTATTTTTCTCCTGGCCGCAGGCGCCGGGATTAGCGTTGCCTCCATCTATTACAGCCAGCCGATGTTAGGCATTATCGGCGCCGCCTTTAAGGCAGGCGTCAGCGATATAGGTCTGGTGCCTATGCTGACCCAAATCGGCTATGCGCTTGGTATTCTTCTGCTCGCCCCTCTGGGCGACCGTTTCGATCGCCGCCGTATCATTCTGGTGAAAGGTTCACTGTTATCACTCACCTTATTGCTTTGCGGATTTGCATCCTCCTGGCCTCTGCTGCTGCTCAGCAGCCTGACTATCGGGCTGGTCGCCACCGTCGCGCAGGATATTATTCCCGCCGCCGCAACGCTCGCCCCGGACAGCAGCCGGGGAAAAACGGTCGGCATGGTGATGACCGGGCTGCTGGCTGGCATCTTGCTGTCACGCGTGTTTAGCGGCCTGGTGGCGGAGCTTTTCGGCTGGCGCAGCGTATACGCTATTGCCGCTGCGGGCGTGGGAATTGTTACGTTGACGCTATGGCGCGTGCTGCCCTCCTTCAAACCTGAAACAACGCTGCGCTATCCTGCGCTGCTGCTCTCCCTGGGCAAGCTCTGGATTAACTATTCTGTCCTGCGCCGCGCCGCGCTGGCGCAAGGTCTGCTGTCGGTAGCCTTTAGCGCCTTCTGGTCAACGCTTGCGATCATGCTTGCAGAACGTTATCAGCTGGGAAGCGCGGTAGCCGGAGCTTTTGGCCTGGCGGGTGCCGCAGGGGCGCTTGCTGCTCCGCTGGCAGGCGCGCTGGCGGACCGTCGCGGCGCAAACTTTGTCACCAAAGTTGCCTCGGCTATTGTGGTGGTTTCATTCGCCCTGATGTTTATTCTGCCGCTGTTGCCGGTGCCAGCCCAACTCGCGGTAATCGTATTAAGCGCGATAGGGTTCGACCTTGGCATTCAGGCGTCGCTGATTGCGCACCAGACGATTATTTATGCCATTAATCCGGCAGCCCGTAGCCGCCTGAACGCGATTATGTTCACCGTGGTATTTATCGGCATGGCGGCAGGCGCGGCGCTGGGAAGCACGGTGCTGGGAAACGCTGGCTGGGCGGGCCTGGTCGCACTGGCAACTCTTGCCGCAGCGGGCGGGCTGGCCATTCGTTTAATGACGCCTGCAGACAAATAGTTTTGCCCCGGGGACCGCAGGTTCCCGTTTCTTTTCAAACGATAATGCTTGCCCTTGTACCCAGGATTTATTACTGTATATAAATACAGCTTTATGGAAGGTTTATGAATGTACGTTGAACTGGTTTATGACAAACGAAACGTAGCCGGTCTGCCGGGTGCAAATGAGAAGATCCTTGCTGAACTCACCCGTCGGATGTCCACCCTGTTTCCCGATGCCGAAGTGAGAGTGAAGCCCATGCAGGCCAACGCCGTCAACAGCGACTGCACCAAGAGCGAAAAGGAAAGGATCAACCGACTGATTGAAGAGATGTTTGATGAAGCCGATTTCTGGCTGGTTACCGAGGAATAGCGATGAGAAAAACAACTATCGTCTTGATTGTGGTCGCAATCGTGGTCTGGTTAGCAAGTCAACAAGGGTGGATTTGATCGGGGTACGCTACGCACAGATTTATTGCTACGTAAAAAAGCTGGACGTTGGATTATTATATTGCCTGGAGGTAAAGCAAAATAACGATCCTACGACATGCAGCAAGAATATGATTCTTGAGGTTGAGAAAACAGCAAAAATAAAAAGCCCGGAAATTGAATTACGGAATTTATGGACTCTCAGCGTAACCCGTATGATAGAACCCGAAAGGCTTAACCTGTTAATCGACAGGTATCCCCACAATAAGTATTACCAAACCAAAGCCCGGGATAAGCATGTCCTTTTAGTGCCAAATGAACAAACGCCTTTTTGCTGTATTGTGATTTGAAAAATATAAAGTGAAAATGTTGTGATATCCACCTGGTCTGGCTTACCAGCCATCAGGATCGGATTTCAATAACGGATTGCGTTTAAACAGAGGGAATGGGGAATGGTGCCGACTACCGGAATCGAACTGGTGACCTACTGATTACAAGTCAGTTGCTCTACCTACTGAGCTAAGTCGGCACTGGCGGGCATATTACACATCCCTCCGGTGTGATGCAATTCCCCCTGATACTGTTCGCTTAAAAATTCAACTGATTGATATCCATCACTTCTTATGGCGCGTAAGTTCAGCGGTTCCTTTGCGTTTCTCACCGGCGCGGCGTCACCCCTTTCTTTAGTAAGATGTTGCCGTACTTTGCCTGCTCGCCGGTTATCACAATGGCAAAGGCCTTGCATGCCCGTTCATAAAACGCATAACGCTCGATCCGCTCAATGGCGGGCCCCTCTTCTTCTTTAAAGAGCGCCCTGCGGTAACGCTGTTCCACGGCAGGATCCAGCTCGTCACCCGCTGCAGCCGCCATCATTACCAATGGTGCCGCATAGCTGTCCAGTTCGAACAGAGGAATAACGGCCGCCAGCAAATCGCTGACTAACAGCCCGTCGGCCCGAATAACCTGCGGCCCGAGGCTGTGCGCCGGAAAATGCGCATCGGCAAAAATGATTTCATCGCCGTGGCCCATTTCCGCCAGCGTTTTCAGTAGCTGCGGGGAAATCAGGGGAGAAATTGTCTTCAGCATTTCACTCTCCTTCCGGCTGCAGGACACGATAGGCATCACGCTGCTCGCCCGGATAGAAATATCGATAGTTATAGTTAATCTGCACGCGGGCCTGCTCGGGTGAGGCAAACTCACCGCAGCCGTACCAGGCAAACATCGCCGCGCCCAGGACGGTAGTTTCGGCGTCTTCCAGCACTTTTACCGGCAATCCCAGCACATCCGCTTTCATTTGATTCCACAGCACATTGCGGCTCCCGCCGCCAACCAGCAGAAGTTCCCGCGCCTTAAAACCGCCGATTGATTCCAGTACGCCAAGGTTGCGCTGCAGCGTCCAGCACAGGCTTTCTAATGCGGAACGGTAAAAATGCCCGCGTGTGGTATTAAGATTTATGCCCTGCCAGCCCGCCTGTTTGCCGGGCTCCAGCAGATGAGTATTCATGCGTAACCCTTCCGAACCGGGCGCCAGCGCAGCGGCTTCCGCCATCATACTGTGATATACGTCGGGCGGCGTTTCACCGCGCCAGAAAAGCGGACGCAGCCATTCCAGCACGCCAGAGGCGAGCCATTGCAGCCCAGGATTAAACAGCCCGCTACAGCTATCCAGTTCGCAGGTCGATCCTTTATAACGCGGCAGTAGCGAGGTATTCACCGAAGCCGAACGCGCCAGCAGAATCTCCCAGGTGCCGGATGAAAGCACCGGCTGCTCAAGGCCTGCCCCGGAGCCAAACAACGCAAATTGCGTGTCGTGCCCCGTTGATACCACCGGCGTGCCTGGCGCCAGCCCTAACCAGTCAGCCATTGCTGGCAGCAACTGTCCCACAATTTCACCCGCCTCCACCATGCGGGGAAAAAGCGATGCGGATAAGCCGACACGCCGGAGGATGGCATCGCTAAAGCATTCTGCGCGCACGTCCAGCAGCTGGCTGGTGCCCGCCATCGTCCGGTCAGTGGTGAATTCGCCGGTCAGCCGCTGATTGATAAGTGAGGAGATGAACAGCCAGGCGCGGGCCCGCTGAAGCTGCCGGGGCTGATGCTCCTTTAGCCACAGCAGCTTATAAAGCGTATTGAAGCTGAACTGCCCAATGCCCGAGAGCGTCTGGAGCGTTTCGGGTGAGATCAACTCGCCGATTCGCTCCATTATTTCGGTGGTGCGAGGACATTTCCAGCTAATAACGGGATACAGCAACTGCCCGTTTTCGTCCGTCAGCGCGCCGTCCACGCCAAACGTCGTAACGGTGACGGCACGGATTTTCCATCCTTCCAGCCGCGGCATAATCTGCTGACAGCACAACTGCAAACGACGAAGAATTTCATCGAGCGACCAGGTATGCCATGCGGGATTTTCTTGCGCGGGCTGGCTTGCATTCTCCACCGCCGCTTTTGCCACTACCTTTCCTTGCTTGTCTATCGCCATTGTCCGGACGTTGGTCGCACCACAGTCCAGCACCAGAACCGCCTCTTGCTTCATTGCGCCACCTGCTTTGTGATCGGGGCAGCACCTGCGCGCTGCCCCGGAGTCCGTTAACGTTTATAAAGCGGGCCGTAGTTCTGGCAGGCGCGATAATCCTGCCCTTCGCTGTCCATACCGTGCGCGGCCCAGGCCGTGGGACGGTAAATCGCCTCTTCTTCCACGTTATGCATACAGACCGGGATCCGCAGCATTGAGGCAAGCGTAATGAGATCCGCCCCAACGTGGCCGACGGTCAGCACGCCGTGGTTAGCCCCCCAGTTCGCCATTACCGACCAGACGTCTTTAAACGGCCCGCTGCCGGTAAGGCGCGGAGCAAACCAGGTGGTCGGCCACGACGAGTCGGTACGTTTGTCCAGAGTATCGTGAACCTCCTGCGGCAAATCGACGCTCCAGCCTTCGGCAATCTGCAATACCGGGCCAATACCTTTCACAATGTTGATGCGGCTCATGGTGAACGGCACGCCGCCGCGAGTGAGAAAGCGCGAGGAGTAACCGCCGCCACGGAAGTATTCATGCACGGCCGGACACCATTCGGTTGCCGCGAGGCAGGCATCCGCTTCCTGCTGGCTGATTTGCCAGTGGGGTTTCATAGTCGGCTGACCTTCGGCGTCCTGCTGACGGCACGTGCCGTCAAGCGCAGCAGAGCCGGAGTTGATCAGGTGAATAATGCCATGCTCCGCACGCCCGGTAAGGGTCTGGCCGGTAACGCGCTGCACCGCTGCTGGCGACCAGAAGGTACGCACGTCGGCAAAGACCTGAGCCGTGCCGGTAAGCAAATGGCCGAAGAGCATGGAGACGCCGTTCAGGCTGTCGTTTTCGGTGGCGACGACATATGGCTGGCGTACGCCGTTCCAGTCAAACGAACTGTTCAGCAGCGCCTCTGCCGTATCGCCATTCGGATATTGATCCGTCCAGTGACGCTGCCCCTGGAAGCCAGCCGCAATGGCGTTGTAGCCCAGAGACTCTTCCACACGCCCTATATCTGCCAGCTTTTTATTACCCTGCATCATGTCCCGGATGCATATCGCCATCAGCAGGCTTTCGCGCAGGATTGCCCTGTTAGCCTCGTCGCTGCGGCGGTACTGTTCGGCATTTTTATCTTCGCCGTACCGGAAGTGCTTATCCGCCCAGCCGAGAGCAAGCTCCAGCTCCTGCTCGTCGTAGATTTTCTGATCGATACGGCGGCGCAGCTCGGTCATGTCCACCGCCTGCACTTTCATGCCGAGGAAAGACTCAAAGAAATGGTGATCGACGATGGAGCCGGCAATGCCCATCGACACGCCGCCAAGCGAGAGATAGCTTTTGCCCTTCATGCTGGCTACCGCAAGCCCCGCCCGGGCGAAGCGCAGCAGTTTTTCCTCCACGTCAGCCGGAATGCTCGTATCACCGGAATCCTGCACATCGTGGCCGTAAATCGAAAACGCAGGCAGCCCTTTCTGGTTATGTGCCGCAAGTGCCGCGGCC
>DALYUA010000127.1:0-8136 GCA_031993245.1 Buttiauxella sp.
AAAGCGCATAATTTGAACTGAAAACAGTGACCTGCTGACGCTGCAGCTCTGCTTTAATTTTGAAGTAAGGCATCCCCATTTTTATGCCCGAGGCCTTCGCTTCCGCTGAAAGCGAAATAATGCACCCGTCATTATTTGAAACCACCACCACGGGTTTGCCCCGCAAATCCGGCCGGAAAACGGTCTCACAGGAGGTGTAGAAATTATTGACGTCAACCAGCGCGAACATGTCTGTTTGATTTCAAAGTGAATGTCACCACGCCGAATATTTCCAGCTCTTCGCCCGGCAGGAAAACGATCGGGGAATAGTTGCTGTTATGGGGTATGAGCCGGAGACAGGGGCGGGTGTGCAGCTCTTTAACGGTAAATTCCCCGGCGACCGCAGCAATAACGATATCGCCATGTTCTGCGGACAAGGAGCGATCGACCACCAGCAAGTCGCCATCGCTGATACCCGCGCCGATCATTGAATCACCGCTGACTCTGACAAAGTAGGTCGCACTCGGGTGTTTCACGACCAGTTTATTCAGATCGAGACTGTCTTCGATATAGTCCTGCGCCGGGCTTGGAAAGCCGCATGAGACTCGCTCTAAGAAAAGAGGCAACTCAATGCGCTTACCGGATTCAAATGAAAAAATATTGTCCATAATTGTTCGGCCACATAAACCTGTATATAAATACAGTATTACGCATTTACCGATCGAATCAAGCGACTTGTGCTGAGATTGAGTAAATCCTTTGAAGCGATACAAAAAGTAGCCTGTCCCCTGTCCCCTGCGCCCTCGCCGTCTATCATTAAATGTTCCTTATAAAAATTTGCGCATTGCGGTAACAAAAAGCGCCCATTTTTTTGCTGGCTTAACTTTTAGAATTCTGGAGGCCTGGTATGAGCAACCGTGGCAATGAAGCTGATAAAGAACGCCTGGAAAGTGCAGGCGGCAACAGCCGCAGTAACTTCACAAAGCGCCTGACGCTGAAGGTGAACGGCGAGGCCCGGCAACTGGAAGTCGACACGCGTACTACGCTGCTGGATGCGCTGCGTGAAAATCTGCATCTCACCGGGACAAAAAAAGGCTGTGACCACGGCCAGTGCGGTGCCTGTACCGTTATCGTGGACGGTCGCCGGATCAACTCATGCCTTACGCTTGCGGTGATGCATCAGGACGCCGAGGTCACCACTATCGAAGGTCTGGGTACGCCTGACAATCTGCATCCCATGCAGGCCGCGTTTGTCAAACATGACGGCTATCAGTGCGGCTACTGCACGCCGGGGCAAATCTGCTCGTCCGTGGCCGTTCTGCAAGAAATTGAAGCGGGCATCCCAAGCCACGTCACTCTCGATCTGGTTTCCCCCCCTGAGATGACGGCGGATGAAATACGCGAGCGAATGAGCGGCAATATCTGCCGCTGCGGAGCCTACTCCAACATTCTTGCGGCGATTGAAGATGTCGCGGAGGGCCAGAAATCATGAAGGCCTTTACTTATGAACGAGTGAAAACGCCTGCCGAAGCGGCAGCAAGCGCCCAACGCACGCCCAATGCAAAATTTATTGCGGGTGGGACAAATCTTCTCGATTTAATGAAGCTTGAGATAGAGACGCCCTGCCACCTGATCGACGTTAACGGGCTGGCGCTGGATAAAATTGAGCCGACTGCCGATGGCGGTGTGCGTATCGGGGCGCTGGTGCGCAACACCGATCTGGCGGCTGATTCCCGCATACGTCGCGATTACGCCGTGCTTTCACGGGCGCTGCTTGCGGGAGCGTCCGGCCAGTTGCGCAATCGGGCAACTACCGCTGGCAATCTGCTCCAGCGCACGCGTTGCCCCTACTTTTACGATACGAATCAACCCTGTAACAAACGGCAGCCCGGCAGCGGCTGCGCCGCGCTGGAGGGCTTCAGCAAACAGCATGCGGTGGTAGGAGCCAGTGAACACTGTATCGCGACGCATCCCAGCGATATGGCTGTCGCCATGCGCCTGCTGGATGCCGTCGTGGAGACGGTTAGCCCCGACGGGAGCGTACGCAACATCCCTGTCGCGGATTTTTACCTTCCGCCTGGCACCACGCCTCATCTGGAAACCGCGCTCTCCCCAGGTGAGCTGATCGCCGCAGTCACGCTACCTCCTCCTTTGGGCGGAACCCATATCTATCGCAAAGTGCGCGATCGCGCCTCCTACGCTTTTGCCCTGGTTTCGGTCGCCGCCATCGTGCAGCCCGACGGGAGCGGCCGTGTTGCGCTGGGTGGCGTGGCGCATAAACCCTGGCGGCTTGAGGAAGCCGATGCGCAACTGGCCCACGGGGCAAAAGAGGTTTACGAGCGGCTGTTCGCAAGCGCGCATCCGACGCCGCAAAACGAGTTCAAACTAATACTGGCGAAGCGCACGCTCGCCTCTGTGTTGACGGAAGCGAGGGCATAAATTGATGAAATTTGATAAGCCTGCAAAAGATAACCCCATCGACCAGCTCAGGGTCGTTGGTCGCCCTCACGATCGTATTGACGGCCCGGCCAAAACGACCGGAACCGCCCATTATGCCTACGAGAGGCACGACGAAGCGCCCGATGCGGCGTATGGCTATGTGGTAGGCTCCGCCATTGCAAAGGGCCGCATCAACTCAATCAATCTTGACGCCGCCCGAAACGCGCCAGGCGTGCTGGCCATTGTCACCGCTGATAACGCCGGCCCCCTCGGCAAAGGGGAAATGAACGCGGCAACGCTTCTGGGCGGTCCTGATATTGAGCACTACCATCAGGCCGTTGCCGTAGTGGTCGCGGAAACTTTCGAACAGGCGTGCGCGGCGGCGGCACTGGTGCAGGTGGATTATCATCGCGAACAAGGCGCCTGGGATCTTGCCCACGAAAAACCGTCCGTCACCACGCCCCCTGAAGGCACGCCGGATAAAACAACGGGTGATTTTGCCAGCGCCTTTTCAGCGTCAGCGGTGCAGCTTGACGCCACCTACACCACCCCCGATCAGAGCCACATGGCCATGGAGCTGCATGCTTCAATGGCCATGTGGGAAGGTGAAAAACTCACCGTCTGGACCTCCAGCCAGATGGTTAACTGGTGCCGGAACGAGCTGGCCAAAACGCTTAATCTGCAACAAGAGAATGTGCGGGTGCTTTCGCCTTATATCGGCGGTGGGTTTGGCGGCAAGCTGTTCCTGCGCAGCGACGCCGTGCTGGCGGCTCTTGGTGCCCGCGCCGCGAAACGGCCAGTCAAGATAGCGCTGCAAAGGCCCTTGATCCCCAATAACACCACGCACCGCCCGGCGACCATCCAGCACATCCGCATCGGAACCGATCAAAGCGGACGCATCGCCGCCATCGCCCATGAGAGCTGGTCGGGCAACCTGCCTGGCGGTCAGCCAGAGACGGCTGTGCATCAGACCGAACTGCTTTACGCGGGCGCTAACCGCCATACCGGGCTGCGGCTGGCAAAGCTTGATCTGCCTGAAGGTAACTCCATGCGCGCCCCCGGAGAAGCGCCGGGCTTAATGGCCCTGGAGATCGCCATCGATGAAATGGCCGAGAAAGCGGGAGTGGATCCGATAGCGTTTCGTATTCTCAACGATACCCAGGTCGATCCCGCCCATCCCGAGCGCTTCTTTTCCCGGCGTCAGCTAATTGAATGCCTGCGCACGGGGGCGGAGCGCTTTGGCTGGAACCGTCGAAACGCCCGGCCAGCAAAGGTGCGGGATGGACGCTGGATGACAGGAATCGGCGTCGCGGCTGGTTTTCGCGACAACGTGGTGACGAAATCCGGCGCCCGCGTGCACCTTGATGCTCAGGGTATAGTCACCGTGGAAACTGACATGACGGATATCGGCACGGGCAGCTATACCATCATCGCCCAGACCGCGGCTGAAATGCTGGGCGTGCCGCTGGAGAAAGTGGTGGTGCGTCTGGGGGATTCCGAGTTCCCCGTCTCGTCCGGCTCGGGTGGACAATGGGGCGCCAACAGCTCAACGGCTGGCGTTTATGCAGCCTGCGTCAGGCTGCGCGAGGCGGCAGCGAAAAAACTTGGTTTTGATCCGCATGAGGCGGCCTTTGTCGATGAGCGGATAAGCATTGGAGATCGCAGCGCTCAGCTCCGGGAAGCTGCCGCTGACGGGACGCTGACCGTTGAAGATACTATTGAATTCGGCGATCTTGATAAGACCTACCAGCAATCCACCTTTGCCGCTCATTTCGTTGAGGTCGGGGTAGATATAGCTACCGGTGAAGTGCGCGTGCGCCGCATGCTGGCCGTGTGCGCCGCAGGCCGGATACTCAATCCTAAAACGGCGCGAAGCCAGGTGATTGGCGCCATGACTATGGGGCTGGGCGCGGCGCTGATGGAAGAGCTGGTCGTCGACAAGCGGCTGGGGTATTTCGTTAACCATGACATGGCAAGCTACGAGGTGCCGGTTCATGCCGATATCCCCGAACAGGAGGTCATTTTCCTCGACGATACCGATCCTGTCTCTTCGCCAATGAAAGCTAAAGGCGTGGGTGAGCTGGGTTTGTGCGGCGTAAGCGCGGCTATCGTCAATGCGGTCTACAACGCGACTGGCGTCCGGGTGCGGGATTACCCCCTCACGCTTGATAAGCTGCTGAAAGGCTTGCCGGAACTTACCTGAAAATGGAGAAAAGATGCTGAAACTCTCTCCCGCTATCGAACAGGCGAATGACTACCCGCTCACGCCAGAGCAGGCATTTTTGACCGACAACAGCATTGAGATCCTGCGTTTCGCGGCTGACGCCATCAGAACCGGCATGGCCGTCGCTCTGGTGACGCTGGTTGATATACGCGGCGGTGGCGCGCGGGCGCTGGGGGCGCATATGGCTGTGCGGGAAGATGGCTTATATTGCGGCTTTGTATCAGGCGGCTGTGTTGAAGCCGCCGTCGCTTATGAGGCCATGCAAGCCATAAGTTCCGGTGACGACCGCACGGTTATTTACGGCAAGGGATCGCCCTGGTTTGATATTGTCCTTCCCTGTGGAGGTAGTATCACCCTGAGCATTCACAAACTGCGTTCCGCCGGGCCGCTGCTGAAGGTACTGGCTGCGCTGGATCAACGCAGGCCTGCGGGTCTGCGCTATAACCCGCAATCACAGGCTCTGCAATGCATTATTCCCGACCGGAATACAGGCTGGAACGGCGAGTTTTTCGATACCCGTTACCTCCCCTGCACCCGGGTCGTTATTTATGGCCGCTCCATCGAAGCAGAGGCTACCGCCAGGCTGGCCCAGACTGCTGGCTATGATGTTCACATCAGCGATGGCACGTCGCTACGCACGCTTCCCGCAGCTATTGATTCGGACACGGCTGTGATTCTGCTCTATCACGATCTTCACCGGGAGCTACCCGTCCTGCAGGCCGCTCTGGCCGCTACGCCCTTTTATATCGGCGCTTTGGGCAGCAGACGAACCCATCGTGAGCGCGTGCAAAGGCTGTCGGAGCTTGGCTGGCACGCCCGTGATATCGACCGGATCAAAGCTCCGATAGGGATCTTCCCTAAAGCACGCGATGCGTACTCGCTGGCGCTTTCCGTTCTGGCCGATGTGGCTGCAGCGCGTCTTAGCAGTATGGATAAAGAGAAAACATGCTGACGTCCTCTCCTGTCGTTATTATTCTTGCGGCCGGAAGGGGGGAAAGATTTCTCGCTTCCGGGACGACGACGCACAAGCTGGATGCGCTTCTCAATGAAAAACCTGTGCTGTGGCATCTACTTCAGGCGGTGAAAGCGTCCGGGCTGCAATGGCACCTTGTCAAGCCAGAGGGCGGCACTGGCGGCATGGGCGATTCTATCGCGATGGGCGTTCGGGCAACCGCAGACGCATCGGGGTGGCTTATTTTGCCTGCCGATTTACCGCTGATCCGCCCTGCTTCACTGCAACTTGTCGCCGATTCGCTGAGGGGAAAACCTGTTGTCGTACCCTGTTACCGCAAACGTCAGGGGCACCCGGTGGGGTTTCGCCGGGAATGCCTTCATTCTCTTATGGCGCTTTCCGGCGATACAGGCGCAAAGGAGATTGTGCGGGCTTCACGGCTAAAGGGGAATGTGCTGGATCTTCCCCTGCCCGATGTCGGGATCGTGCACGATATTGACGTCCTGTCCGACTTACATCTTGCCCGGCGGTGGCTCAACGCCCGGGCAAGACGTATAGCCCTCTGATATTTTTTGCATTATCCTTCCGGTAAATATTTCTCAAAAGAACAGGATGCCAATGGCTACTACAGTGGACCCGCGACAGCTCGCTAAGCGTATTGATACGGTGCTGGATATTTTAGTCGGAGGCGATCACGCCTCGGCGCTGAATAACCTGGAAATTCTGAAAGCGGAGTTATTGAGCATCGCCAATGGCGAAGAGACGCCCGACAGCGATTTAAAAAAATCGCCGTGGGAAATCTGAAAGGCTGGGCTAAAGGGCGTTACAGCGTCAAAGCACCAAAGGCGCTCTGCCAGTCTTTTTCAAAGGTGGCGATGGCTGCGGTGACGGCAGGCGTCGTTAGCATCTGGTCGGCAACGTCTATCGGCAGCGTGATGGCTTCACAGCCGGCCAGCAGGCATGACATCGCCTGATGCGGCGTGCGGAAGCTTGCCGCCAGCACTTTTGCAAGCGGCGCATGCAGCGTCAGCAACTGCTGTAGATCCTGCACCATCTGAATGCCGTCCCCGCCCTGGGCATCCAGACGATTCACATAAGGCGCAACATATTCTGCTCCGGCTAGCGCTGCCAGCAGACCCTGAGCAGCACCATATACCGCCGTGCCCAGCGTCGGGATCCCCAGCGCTTTAAGCTGTTTCATCGCCGCCAGACCTTCGATCGTGGTCGGAATTTTTACCACCAGGCCCGGCACACGGCTGGTCAGCAACTGCGCTTCCCGCACCATTTCATCCGCGCCTGCGGCAATCACCTGCGCAAACAGCTTGCCTTCGCCGCCCAGCGCATCCTGCAACGCAGGCAGAACTTCCCATAACGGCTTACCCGCTTTGGCGATAATAGAAGGATTGGTCGTTACCCCCTGTAGCGGTAACACCCGAGCTAAACGCTTAACGGCAGTTACGTCGGCCGTATCTAAATACAGTTCCATAGCTTCTCCGGATTCGAGTCAGATCTCAACGTCGTCATCATAGCTTCGCCTTTTGATTTTCCCCTGATCAAAATCAATAAAACTTTCATTCGAAAGTAATATAACTTACGAAAGAAAGTTATGAGGCGTGCTTATGCTCTTCAATATCCAGCGTTACTCTACACACGATGGCCCGGGTATTCGTACCGTTGTGTTCCTTAAAGGCTGTACGCTCGGCTGCCGCTGGTGCCAGAATCCGGAAAGCCGAGGGCGTAAGCAGGATATTTTATTTGACGAGCGCCTGTGTCTAGCGGGCTGCGATCTGTGCCAGCAGGCAGCCCCACAGATAATTTCACGCCTGGATGAAAAGCTGATTATCGCTCGTGAAAAACTCAGTGACATACACATAAATCCTCTTACCGGCTGTTGCCCAACCCAGGCGTTGACCATTTGTGGTGAAACTCAAAGCGCCGATACGATCATGGAAAAGGTGCTGCGCGATAAACCCTTCTACGATCGCAGCGGCGGCGGGATTACGCTTTCCGGCGGCGAGCCTTTTATGCAGCCTGAGCTGGCCCGCTCCTTATTGCAGCGCAGCAAAGAGCTCGGCATTCATACCGCCGTGGAGTCTTGCCTGCATGTGCCGTGGAAATATATCGAACCGTCTTTACCGCATCTGGATCTGCTGCTCGCGGATTTAAAACATGTCGATAAGCAGCGTTTTCATCAATGGACGGATGGCAGCGTAGCGCGGGTGCTGAATAATTTCCGCAAACTTGCCGCGCATGGCGTGGATATGACTATTCGTGTTCCGCTGATCCCCGATTTTAATGCTGATGAAGCGTCTGTTCGCGCCATCAGCGATTTTGCCGCCGACGAGATCGGCGCTAAAGCGATCCATTTCTTGCCCTACCACACCTTAGGTATCAACAAATATAAACTCCTGAACGTCCCCTATCTGGCCGCGCATAAGCCTCTCGATGCACCCGGGCTGCTGCATTTTGCCGCGCGGTATGCCAGCCAGAAAGGAATGACCGCCTGGATTGGAGGATAAACATCATGGCCGCACTAAACCTG
>DALYUA010000128.1:0-8088 GCA_031993245.1 Buttiauxella sp.
ATCATGCCGTACAAAATCATCGGCGCTGATAACGGCGATGCATGGATTGACGTAAAAGGCCAAAAAATGGCGCCTCCGCAGATCTCTGCTGAAGTGCTGAAAAAAATGAAGAAAACGGCCGAAGATTATCTGGGCGAGCCGGTAACTGAAGCGGTTATCACCGTTCCTGCCTACTTCAACGACGCGCAGCGTCAGGCAACTAAAGATGCCGGTCGTATCGCAGGTCTGGAAGTAAAACGTATCATCAACGAACCAACCGCTGCGGCGCTGGCCTATGGTCTGGATAAAGAAGTTGGCAACCGTACTATCGCGGTTTACGACCTGGGCGGCGGTACTTTCGATATCTCTATTATCGAAATCGACGAAGTTGACGGCGAGAAAACCTTCGAAGTTCTGGCAACCAACGGTGATACTCACCTGGGTGGTGAAGACTTCGACAGCCGTCTGATCAACTATCTGGTAGAAGAGTTCAAGAAAGATCAGGGTATCGATCTGCGTAACGATCCGCTGGCGATGCAGCGTCTGAAAGAAGCGGCAGAAAAAGCGAAAATTGAACTCTCTTCTGCACAGCAGACCGATGTGAACCTGCCGTACATCACAGCAGATGCGACCGGTCCAAAACACATGAATATCAAAGTGACTCGCGCGAAACTGGAATCCCTGGTCGAAGACCTGGTAAACCGTTCTATCGAGCCGCTGAAAGTTGCGCTGCAGGATGCTGGCCTGTCCGTATCCGACATCCAGGACGTTATCCTGGTCGGTGGTCAGACTCGTATGCCGATGGTGCAGAAAAAAGTTGCTGAGTTCTTCGGTAAAGAGCCGCGTAAAGACGTTAACCCGGACGAAGCCGTGGCAATCGGTGCTGCCGTTCAGGGTGGTGTTCTGACGGGTGAAGTGAAAGACGTACTGCTGCTGGACGTTACCCCGCTCTCTTTGGGTATCGAAACCATGGGCGGCGTGATGACTGCGCTCATCAACAAAAACACTACCATCCCGACCAAGCACAGCCAGGTGTTCTCTACCGCTGAAGACAACCAGTCTGCGGTAACCATCCATGTGATTCAGGGTGAACGTAAGCGTGCATCTGATAACAAATCTCTGGGTCAGTTCAACCTGGATGGTATCAGCCCGGCACCGCGCGGCATGCCGCAGATCGAAGTCACTTTCGACATCGATGCCGATGGTATCCTGCACGTTTCCGCGAAAGACAAAAACAGCGGCAAAGAGCAGAAGATCACCATCAAGGCTTCTTCTGGTCTGAACGAAGAAGAAATCCAGAAAATGGTACGCGATGCGGAAGCTAACGCCGAGTCTGACCGTAAGTTTGAAGAGCTGGTTCAGACCCGCAACCAGGGCGACCATCTGCTGCACAGCACCCGCAAGCAGGTTGAAGAAGCGGGCGATAAACTGCCGGCCGATGACAAAACTGCTATCGAGTCTGCACTGACCGCGCTGGAAACTTCTCTGAAAGGCGAAGACAAAGCGGATATCGAAGCGAAAATGCAGGCGCTGGCGCAGGTTTCCCAGAAGCTGATGGAACTGGCTCAGCAGCAACATGCTGAACAGCAGGCGGGTAACGCGGCAGACGCGTCTAACGCCGGCAAAGATGACGATGTTGTTGACGCTGAGTTCGAAGAAGTTAAAGACAAGAAATAATCGCCCTTTGAGCGGTTTATAACTGGCACGGGCGTAGGAGTTTTCTCCACGCCCGTGCACGCATGTTAGGGGCAGAACAAAGAGATGGCGAAGAAAGACTATTACGAGGTTTTAGGCGTTCCGAAGTCCGCGGACGAGCGTGAAATCAAAAAAGCCTACAAACGCCTGGCGATGAAATTCCACCCGGATCGTAATCAGGGTGACAAAGAGGCTGAAGGTAAGTTTAAAGAGATCAAAGAAGCCTACGAAATTCTGACCGATGAGCAAAAGCGCGCCGCGTATGACCAGTATGGTCACGCTGCGTTTGAGCAAGGCGGCATGGGTGGCGGCGGATTTGGCGGCGGCGGTGCCGACTTCAGCGATATCTTTGGCGACGTATTCGGCGACATCTTTGGTGGCGGTCGCCGTCAGCGCGCCGCACGCGGTGCCGATTTGCGCTACAACATGGATTTAACGCTGGAAGAAGCCGTTCGTGGCGTGACCAAAGAGATCCGCATCCCGACGCTTGAAGAGTGCGACGTTTGCCACGGCAGCGGTGCGAAAGCTGGATCCAAACCGCAAACCTGTCCGACCTGTCACGGCGCAGGCCAGGTGCAGATGCGTCAGGGTTTCTTTACCGTGCAGCAGAGCTGTCCGCACTGTCAGGGACGCGGCACTATTATTAAAGATCCGTGCAATACCTGTCATGGCCATGGCCGTGTAGAAAAAACCAAAACCCTGTCGGTGAAAATCCCGGCTGGCGTAGATACCGGCGATCGTATTCGTCTGGCAGGTGAAGGTGAAGCAGGCGAGCACGGCGCGCCAGCAGGCGATCTGTATGTTCAGGTGCAGGTTAAGCAGCACCCAATCTTCGAGCGTGAAGGCAACAACCTTTACTGCGAAGTGCCGATCAACTTTGCTATGGCAGCGCTGGGCGGTGAGATTGAAGTGCCGACGCTGGATGGCCGCGTGAATCTAAAAGTACCGGGCGAAACGCAAACGGGCAAGCTGTTCAGAATGCGTGGCAAAGGTGTGAAATCCGTACGTGGTGGCGCGCAGGGCGATCTGCTGTGCCGCGTCGTAGTGGAGACGCCTGTCAGCCTGAACGATAAACAGAAGCGGCTTTTACGCGATCTGGAAGAGAGTTTTGGCGGACCTGGCGGTGAGAAAAACAGCCCGCGCTCCAAAAACTTTTTCGATGGCGTAAAAAGATTCTTTGATGATTTAACTAAATAAATCATAGCGTTAAATAATATAAGTGAAAACCTGAACCGGTTTGCCCCGGTTCAGGTTTTTTTATTTCTGGCAGGCTGAACAGCCGGGTTCGCTTTTATTTCGCTTTTACCGAGCTATTTCTGTCATATAAACTACTTTTAACGAAGTATCAGCGCTGTTATTTTGACGCCCTGGTATCGGCTTAACGCTTGCATACAGGATGAAAGAATGACGAAAACACTACAACGCTTTTTCCATGGTGATGCCGCAGGCGGCATCCTGCTGATTGTTGCCGCTGCTATGGCAATGATTCTGGCTAACCTCGATTTCACCAACGGCTTTTATCAGGCATTTTTAGCCACGCCTGTTGAAGTACGCATTGGTTCTCTGGACATCAGTAAAAACCTGCTGCTGTGGGTGAACGACGCTTTAATGGCCATCTTCTTTTTGATGATTGGTCTGGAAGTAAAACGTGAAATGGTTGAAGGCTCCCTGGCAAACCGCCGTCAGGCCGCTTTCCCGATGATCGCAGCGCTTGGGGGAATGGTTGTTCCCGCCGCTCTCTATTTAATTTTCAACTATCAGGATCCGGTTACCCGTGAAGGATGGGCCATTCCGGCCGCGACGGATATCGCCTTCGCGCTGGGTATTCTGGCGCTGCTGGGCAACCGCGTGCCTGCCGCTTTAAAGGTTTTCCTGATGGCGTTGGCCATTATCGATGACCTTGGCGCCATCATTATTATTGCCCTGTTTTATACCAGCGATCTCTCTTTGCTTTCGCTGGCCGTAGCCGCAGGCGCAATTGTATTGCTGGCCTTGCTGAATATCTGCAATGTGCGTCGTACTGGTTTGTATATACTTGTGGGCCTTGTGCTGTGGACTGCCGTACTAAAGTCTGGTGTTCACGCAACGCTTGCCGGGGTGATTATAGGTTTCTTTATTCCGCTGAAAGAAAAAGAAGGCCGATCGCCTGCGCGTGAGCTGGAACATGTACTGCATCCGTGGGTAGCATTCTTAATTCTGCCGTTGTTCGCCTTTGCTAACGCTGGCGTTTCCTTAAACGGCGTGACGTTTGAAGGATTAATGTCGCTGCTGCCGATGGGCATTATTGCCGGCCTGTTTATCGGTAAACCGCTGGGTATCAGCCTGTTCTGCTGGGCTGCACTGAAGCTCGGGCTGGCGAGCCTGCCGGAGGGAACAACGGGCAAAGATATTATGGCCGTGGGCGTGCTGTGCGGGATCGGCTTTACTATGTCGATCTTTATCGCTTCACTTGCCTTTGGCAGCGTTGATCCGGAGCTTATCACCTGGGCGAAACTCGGTATTCTTCTGGGGTCGCTGCTTTCCGCCGTGGTGGGTTACAGTATGTTAAGAAGCCGTTTTTCATCGTAATTTTCACCGCTGACGGCGGACCGTCGTCAGCGGATGGATAATTTCTCAAAGAGTGGAAACGCGTGTCGCATATTAATTACAACCATCTCTACTATTTCTGGCATGTCTGTAAAGAGGGCTCCGTGGTGGGTGCGGCGGAAGCGCTTTATCTGACGCCACAAACTATTACCGGCCAGATAAAAGCGCTGGAAGAGCGTCTGGACGGTAAGTTGTTTAAGCGCAAAGGGCGAGGGCTGGAGCCTTCCGAACTGGGGCAACTGGTGTTCCGTTACGCGGACCGTATGTTCACGTTAAGCCAGGAAATGCTGGATATCGTTAACTACCGCAAGGAGTCCAGCCTGTTGTTCGATGTCGGCGTTGCTGACGCGCTTTCCAAACGGCTGGTGAGCGGCGTGTTGGATGCTGCGGTGGTAGAAGATGAGCAAATTCATCTGCGCTGTTTTGAATCCACCCACGAAATGCTGCTGGAACAGCTTAGCCAGCACAAGCTGGATATGATTATTTCCGACTGCCCGATTGATTCGACGCAGCAGGAAGGGCTGTTCTCGGTCAAAATTGGCGAGTGCGGTATCAGCTTCTGGTGCCAGAATCCGCTGCCGGATTTACCTTTCCCGGCCTGTCTTGAAACGAGACGTTTATTGATACCAGGCAGACGTTCAATGCTCGGACGTAAAATCCTTAACTGGATTAACGGGCAGGGGCTGAAGGTGGAAATACTCGGTGAGTTTGACGATGCCGCGCTGATGAAAGCCTTTGGCGCCGCGCATAACGCTATCTTCGTTGCGCCCACGCTTTACGGACAGGATATTTACAACGATGACAGCATTGTTGAGATCGGGCGGATTGAGAATGTGATGGAAGAATACCATGCCATTTTTGCCGAACGCATGATTCAGCACCCGGCGGTGCAGCGCGTCTGTAAAAGAGACTATTCGGCGCTTTTTAAATAAAATTCAAATTTCAGGCATAAAAAAACCGGCGTGAGCCGGTTTTTTTCAAGCTGACAACCCAAAGGCGATTAAGCCAGTTTGTTGATTTGCGCAGTAAGGTTAGCCTTATGACGCGCAGCTTTGTTTTTGTGGATCAGACCTTTGCTAGCCTGACGATCCACGATTGGTTGCATTTCGTTAAATGCTTTCTGTGCAGCAGCTTTGTCGCCAGTTTCAATCGCTGCGTATACTTTCTTGATGAAAGTACGCATCATAGAGCGACGGCTTGCGTTGTGCTTACGAGCCTTTTCAGACTGTACGGCACGTTTCTTAGCTGATTTGATATTAGCCAAGGTCCAACTCCCAAATATGATCTATGTGGACAATTCAAAGGCCGAGGAATATGCCCGGTTAGCCTTCTTTTGTCAATGGATTTGTGCAAATAAGCGCCGTTAAACTTACGGCACCTCTTACGTTGTGATGGCGCGGATTCTACCAGCTTCACGGCTATGAATACAGCCTTTCGCTAACAAAATTCGTTCAATAGCGCGCTGCGGAGCTGAAACTCGTCTTCAGCGCAATGAAATCCTTAAAGCTTTATGCCAAAGGGGGCAATCGTTGGTTAACGTTCATCGCGGTAGTTGGTATAATCCGCCGATTTCCACTGTTTTGAGCCAGCCATGAAGCTGATACGCGGCATACATAATTTGCGCCAGAGTCACCACGGGTGTGTCCTCACCATTGGTAATTTTGATGGCGTGCATCGAGGCCACAAGTCTCTGCTACAAGGGCTGTGTGCCCAGGGGCGTGCGCGCAATCTTCCGGTGATGGTCATGATCTTTGAGCCACAACCGCTTGAGCTTTTTGCCGCCGACAAATCCCCCGCACGCCTGACAAGGTTGCGCGAAAAGCTACGTTACCTGGCCGAGTGCGGTGTGGATTACGTGCTTTGCGTCCGGTTCGACCGGCGCTTTGCCGCGCTGACGGCGCAAAATTTTGTCAGCGATCTGCTGGTTGACCGCCTCGGGGTAAAGTTTCTCGCCGTCGGGGATGATTTCCGTTTTGGTGCTGGTCGCCAGGGGGATTTCTTGTTATTACAGAAGGCTGGCCAGGAATACGGTTTTGATATCACCAGCACGCAAACTTTTTGCGAAGGCGGTGTGCGCATCAGCAGCACGGCGGTTCGCCAGGCGCTGGCTGATGACAACCTTGAGCTGGCTCAAAGTCTGCTGGGACATCCGTTTATCATCTCAGGACGCGTCGTTCACGGTGATGAGCTGGGGCGCACCATCGGCTTTCCGACGGCGAATATACCGCTGCGTCGTCAGGTTTCCCCGGTTAAAGGGGTCTTTGCGGTAGAAGTAGCTGGCCTCGGCGACAGGCTGCTTCCTGGCGTAGCTAATATCGGCACCCGCCCTACGGTTGCGGGAATGCGCCAGCAGTTAGAAGTCCATTTGCTCGATGTTGCAATGGACCTGTATGGGCGCCATATAGATGTGGTGCTGCGTAAAAAAATACGCAATGAACAGCGGTTCGCCTCCCTTGATGAACTCAAGGCGCAAATCGCAAAAGACGTGGTAACAGCCCGCGAGTTTTTCGGGGCTGTATCCTGAATAATTTGAGTTGCAGCCAACACCCCTGCAGCTTGAAGTATGACGGATACAACGCCTGAGCAGACTTTCCTCAACACCGAAATACGGAACCGAGAATCTAATGAGTGACTTTAAATCTACCCTGAACTTGCCGGAAACAGGGTTCCCGATGCGTGGCGATCTCGCCAAACGCGAACCGGGTATGCTGGCGCGCTGGAACGGTGATGACCTGTACGGCATCATCCGTAATGCAAAAAAAGGCAAAAAAACCTTCATTCTGCATGATGGCCCTCCCTACGCGAACGGCAGCATTCATATTGGTCACTCGGTTAACAAAATTCTGAAAGATATTATCGTAAAGTCCAAAGGGCTTTCCGGTTTTGATTCTCCGTATGTACCGGGCTGGGACTGCCACGGTCTGCCAATCGAGCTGAAAGTAGAGCAGCTTATCGGCAAGCCGGGCGAGAAAGTCTCTGCGGCGGAATTCCGTGCAGAATGCCGTAAATATGCGGCAGAGCAGGTTGATGGTCAGCGCGCGGACTTTATCCGTCTGGGCGTGCTGGGCGACTGGTCACGTCCGTATCTGACCATGGATTTCAACACCGAAGCGAACATCATCCGTGCGCTCGGTAAAATCATCGGTAACGGCCACCTGCATAAAGGGGCGAAACCGGTGCACTGGTGCGTCGACTGCCGTTCAGCGCTGGCTGAAGCGGAAGTTGAGTATTACGACAAAACTTCCCCGTCTATCGACGTTGCGTTCCACGCCGTCGATGCGGATGCGGTGAAAGCGAAATTTGGCGCAGACCGGGTTTCTGGCCCGGTTTCCCTGGTCATCTGGACCACCACCCCATGGACTCTGCCTGCTAACCGCGCGGTTTCCCTGAATGCCGAATTCGAATATGTGCTGGTGCAGGTTGAAGGCCAGGCGCTGATCCTGGCGAAAGACCTGGTTGAAAGCGTTATGAAGCGCGCAGGCATCACCGAGTGGACCGTTCTCGGCACTGCTAAAGGTGCCGATCTGGATCTGATGCGCTTTAAGCATCCGTTCCTGGACTTTGACGTGCCTGCCATTCTTGGCGAGCACGTTACGCTGGATGCCGGTACCGGCGCCGTACATACCGCGCCAGGTCACGGCCCGGACGACTATGTCATCGGTCAGAAATATGGTCTGGAAGTGGCTAACCCGGTTGGCCCGGACGGCTGTTATCTGCCGGGGACTTACGAAGGGCTGGACGGCGTTCAGGTCTTCAAAGCTAACGATCTCATCGTTAACATTCTGCGTGATAAAGGCGCTCTGCTGCACGTTGAAAAACTGCTGCATA